>JBEKGQ010000175.1:0-10818 GCA_050012715.1 Polyangiaceae bacterium | reverse complement strand
GCTGGCATACGCCGACGCGTCCCACACCTTGCGGTAGTCGCGGAAGTTACGCCACTGGTACTGCCACTCGTAGTTGTTGATGTTGTTCGCGATGATCTGGCTCGGCGTCACGCCGAGGTCGCCCTGACGGCACATCGGCGAATACGTGAGGTGCGTCTCGTCGCAGCGGAGGAACTGCTCCTGCACGCCCGCCGTGCAGTCCGGATCGTTCGTCGCGCAGAACCCGAGCGGGTCCGCGAACGGGTACTCCTGGCCCGGAGCCGACCCGATGACCTCACCCGAGCGCGAGGCGGCGGCCGTCGCGGCGGCGTCCTTCGTCGGATTGTCGGCCTGCTTGCAGGCGTTCCCCGATGCCGGACAGTTGGCGTAGATCCAGGCGATGGCGCCCTTGTCGTATTTGCCCCAGCCCTGGGTCCACGCGAGGCGCGCGGGGCTGGCGCTGTACTCCATGATCGACGACGAATACATCGTGTAGAGCGTGTTGCCGTTCGAGTCCGTGATGGGCTTTCCGGACGAGTCGCGCTGGGTCACGAAGTTGGGCTGGTCGATGTTGCCCATGAAGTTGTGCTCGAGGCCCATGCTGTGCCCGAACTCGTGCCAGAACACCTGCTGCCAGTAGGTGTCGATGATGTGCTGCGTCCACTGGGCCTGCGTCTCCCACTGGCCGTTGACGCACTGCTGCGAGTCCTGCTCCATCACGGTCTCGAGCGAGAACGCACCCGGAACGTCCAGGTGGAGGTTCTGGTTCATGACCATCTGGTCGATCTGCAGCTTCTGGTGGGAATAGGTCGCGTCCCGCATCTGGTTCGCGAAATCCACCGCGGCCTGGACGCCGAAGTTGTACCCGGTGCCGCCGTAGGCGTCCGCGTACGGAGACGGTCCGTTGTTGATGTTCGCCGTCAGCTGCTGGAACTGCCCGTCGCCCGCGATGTCCTGCCAGACCGAGGCCGGCCCGTAGACGCCCGCCCCGCCCTCGCGGGTGACGAACTGGTTCATGTCCGGATCCGCGAAGATCTCGAACGGCGCGAGCGCGAAGTAGGCGTTGTAGAAGTCCTGGTCCTGAACCGCCATGAAGTCCGACGGACCCAGCGTCGCGGGCGCCGAAGGGGCGAGGTTCAGGTACGTCTGCATGTAGTTGAAGAGCGTGTCCGCCGAATCGCGGTTCGAGATGGCGGCCGCGGTCACGACCTGGTTGGTCTGCCCGCTCCCGCACGCGCCGGTCACCCAGTTCGCCGTCCCGAGACCGCCGCTCGCGCCCACCTGCTGGAGGAACGCGTCGATGCGCGCGACGTAGTAGTCCTTGACCGCGAAGTCGTTGAACTCGATGCCTTCGTTGATGATCTCACCGGTGCGCGGATCGAAGCCCGGCATGGTGACGCCGGCGAACGTGGTCTGTACGTCCTGGTCGGAGATCCAGCGGAGGAAGTTGTATCTTATGTCGCCGAAGTTTCGCGCTGGACCTTGCCCGTCTTGATAGGTGTTGAGGTCGTTGTAATTGAGGAACTGCACGCGGGCCGGCGCGGTCGTCGCGGAGAGAACGGCGTTCGTTCCCTGTTGCATGCCCGGGTTCCCGTTCGTGCCGACGAAGATCGGCTTGTAGTACTCGGGGAAGCTCTGATCGAAGTACCAGACGATCGGCTTCTGCGGGTCGAAGCGACCGACGTACTGGGTCGCCGCGATGAGCTGGGTCTCGTTGTCGCGGTTCCAGACCGTCCACAGGAAGGGGCCGTACTTCGTGTGAATCGGATCCTTCTCGGCCAGCGGGAACGGCTGGTAGGTGACGGGCGGCACGTTGACGTTCGTCGACGTCATCGGCTTCGCGCGCATGAACGAGTACTTGAGGTTGACCGTGACCGTCGTTCGCCCGATGCGGAGCGCGTCGGCGAGCGCCGGGCCGTAGGCGGTGAGGCAGGTGGCGTCGGAGAACTCGAGCGGCATCGTGACTTGCACGGTGAACTCGAAGTAGTCGTTCCCGAGGTTGCCGTTCGGATCCTCGTAGACGTTGAAGCTGTCGGTCACGAGCGTGGCCGACGAGTCGGGGCCGTCCGCGCACGAGGCGAGGGTGTCCAGCGTCTGGAACGGCAGCGGGGCGAGGTCGCTGAAATCGTTCTTGTCGAACTGGAGCTTGACCCACTGGCGGACCTGCCAGTCGAGCTCCTGGTTCTCCTCGTAGAAGTTCGTCTTCTCGCCGTCGAGGTTGACGCGGTACTTGAGGTCGACGTTGGTCACCGGCCAGGCGTTGATGACCGAGTCGGTCACCCCCGCGCTGTTGGACGGCCCGGTGCCCTCGTCTCCCGTCGTGGGGTTCGGGTTCGTGGGGTCGGAGAACTGGACCTGATCCAGCAGCTGCAGCTTGTCCTGCGTGACGCGGAACCGGACCAGGTGGACGTCGGACTCCTCGCCGGAGAAGAGGTCGATGTTCGGTCCGCCGAGGAGGTTCGGCGTCGACGTCTCGGTCACGGTCGCGCGGACCATCCAGCCGGGGTCGTTGCCCGGGGATGCTCCGTTGGCGTCCGTACCCTCGATGAGGAAGTCCTTCCTCAGGTACTGGTTCTCGTTGAAGACGCCGTTACGCGACGGCCGGTCCGCGACGCAGGCGGTGACGTTGGCGATTCCGACCGCCAAGAGAGCGCCAGCCAGGATGGTGGGTAGCTTGAACGTATTCATGATTGCGCGTTGCTCCTGAAAGGCTGCCCGTCACAGACCAAGCGAGGGAATGACGTTCGTGTCGAAGACGGTGAGCTGGCTGACGACCGCGGTGCCGTAGCTCGCGTTCAGCCCGACCTGCACGCCGTACTGGTTCGACTCGATGATGTTCGCGTAGTTGCCGTAGATGCTGTACTGGATTTCGATTTGGCAGTCCGCCCGGGCCGAGGGGTGGGCCGCGATCCAGTCGAGGATGGTGACGGCCGGCTCGTACATCGTGATGCCGAGGAGGTCGATCTGACCGGGCACCGTGGGGCTCGGCTCGGAGCACATGTAGACCTTGCCGAGGTAGTTCTGCGACTCGAAGGCCCGGACGACGAGCTCGTTCGCCGTGGCGGAGACGGGCTCGTACTCCCAGTCCAGCACTCCGTTCACGCTGACGCCGGTGAACGATATCGCGTTCGTGTTGTAGAACTTCATGCGCGAACCATCGATGGCGACCTGGAAGCCCACGTTGGCGCCACTGGCCACGTAGTTCAGGAGCTCGCTCACGATCTTGTCGGTCGGCTTCGCCGAGTTCGGATTGTAGGGAGCGGCCCAGATGGGGAGAGAGACCATCGCGCTCTGTTCGAACTCGTAGCCCGAGGGCTTCACCACCAGCGGAGAGGCGGTGGGGGCGGCGCCGTAGGCGGCGATGTTCAGCGCGGACTGGCCGAACGACGGCGCGTAGTCCGTCAGATCCTCGGTGATCGTGCTGCCGGGGGCGATCGAGCCGGTGCCGCCGTTCGAGGAGTTGCAGGTTGGATCGCTGCCCGCCGCGGTGGCGGCGCCGAGCGCGCACCCATACCCATCGGGGAGCGCGGTCGTCGTCCCCGTGCCGAAGAGCGTCGTCAGCAGCGCGCTGCCGATCATGTTGCTGAGGAACATCGGCTCCGCGCCGGGGTTGTCGCCGGGCACCGGCAGGGCCGTCGTCGGGTCCGCCTGCAGCGCGCTGTAGAGCATCGTCTCGCCGCGGAAGTTCCAGCGGGAGAAGGAGTAGTCGTTGATGGAGGAGTTGTTGAGCTCGACCGTCACCTCGACCACCGTCGGGGCCTGCCCCGAGCCCACGTTGACCGTGTTCCGGAAGACGTACTGCGCGTTGTCGAACCCCGCGCCGGCGGAGTCGAAGAAGAGGTCGTTCGGGTCGACCGCGTTCGCGTCGATCGTGGCGAGTGTCGCGGCGGGGTCGTCGGCCGACTGCAGGTACTTGACGAGCGCGAAGATCCACTGCTGGAAGTAGAAGCGCTTGTTGTTGAGGTCGGCGGGCGACGGGTTGGCGGTGAAGTTCGCCGTGTTGCCCGAGTAGGCGGTGAGGATGGCGTGGAGTATGGTGTCGAAGTAGTCCGTCGTCTGCCCGTTGAAGTTGATGTTGCCGCCGAGGCAGTTGGTGTACCCCGTGGCGACGCCGGCGCCGCTGATCCCACCGCCGTCGAAGCAGATGAGCGAGCTCCAGGTGCCCGGCTTCATGCCGAGCGCGAGCTTCGAGGCGGCCGGGATGGCGGTGATGGCCGCCGCGCCGAGGGCGTTGATCGGAAGGTTGGCGGAGGTGGTCGGGGCGGTCGTGACGATGCCCTCGATGCCGCTGCAGACCTTGCCCGTCGGATTGGTGTACGTGCCGACCACGTCGCCCGAGCCGTCGAAGACCGCCGCCATGGCCTTCGTGCAGGCCGTGTCGCCGAGCTGCGTGTTCACGCCGTAGTTCGTGTGCATGTACTCCTGGATCGTCTGCGCCGTCTCGAGCGTCAGGAGACCGAGGCCATGCCAGTCCTGCGGCTGCGTCGTGTCGTTGTTCGTGTAGTCGTTCGCGACCGTGCCGAGGTCATACAAATCAATCTCGAACTGGTAGGCGAGGTCGGTCGCGGCGGGCTTCTGTCCATCGGCGATGACGTCCGTGGCAGGGAGCGACGAGGCGACGAACTGCGGATCGATGCCCGAGAGGTCGAAGGAGTAGGCCTCGTCCGAGTGGGTGTATCCGCCGAAGAGCTTGGCCTCCTCCGTCGCGTTGTCCTGCGACTGGTGGGGGTCGGACGTGGGGTGCGCCTGGACGCAGGTCGAGTCGAAGTCGCTGAACTGCTGGCCGAGCTTGTAGACGCAGGTGGTGGTCGACCCCGCGATGTCGACGACGGTGGCCGTCGGACCCTCGCCGGCCGAGTCGAGCTTCAGCAGGTTGGCGGAGGTGCCGAAGGGCAGCAGCTTGAGGAGGCCGACGTCCATCAGGTCGACCGTGCTCGGCGCCGGCTGGGGCGAGGCAGGCGGACCGAAGTAGAGCGTCAGGTTGAGGGCCGGGAAATTGACCGCCGCTTCCTGGGGGATGATGAACGTCGAGCAGTGACCGGCGGAGATGCACTCCTTGTCCCGCGGGAACGCGGGCTGGTACGTGTCGAGGAGAGCGTTGTAAAAGTCGTTGATGTTGTTGATGAAGTTCTGGTCGTTGAGATTCCAGGTGAGGTCGACCGCCGTCCCGTTCTTCGTGAGCGGGAGGTTGTTCATCGAGAGGTTCCACTTGGTCCCCGCGGGGCTCGTCGGCGTCGCGGTAACGTTCTGCGCCACGAGGCCGCCCACGTAGCCCGGCTCGATGAGGAGGTCGGTGATCTGGCGGCTGCTGACGACGTAGAGCGCGCTGACCTCGAGCGACTCTCCCCAGCCGACCGTGTTCGTCTCGCCGTAGTAGACGCTCGTCGCGACGGCCTGACAGAGGATGGCCTCCGCGTCCTCGACCGTCAGCCCGGTCCACGTCTCCTTGCTCTCGTCGTACGTGTACGGTTGGCCCGAGACGTAACCCGAGGCGCCGACGCAGTTGCCCTTGCAGTTGCCTTCGGGCGCCGTGCTGTAGCCGCCCGCGATGTCGATGCCGGCGGCGACGCCGGGCACCGCGATGGGCTGCGAGAACAGGCTCGTCCAGACGGTCTTTTCCGTCGTGGCGTTGCAGAGCTGGTTGAGGTTCGTTCCGCCGAATCCAGCGTCGTACCCTTCGGTCGACGTGCCGACGAACGAGCCACCGTCACCCAGCCCACCGGCACCGGCGGGGCCGTTCCAGATGTCCCCCGCGCCTGCCGGAGCAGGGCTGTAGGCCTGGTTCGGGCCGTCCTCGCAACCCGTGTTGAGAAGCGCGGTCAGCGCCAGGATGGGCGCCATGAAAAACGGTACGTGCCTGCGCATGAGGTCTCCCTGCTTCGTGACGGAGTCGGTGTGAGGACGCGATTCGAGAGTAAAAACGGGGCTCTACCGCGCTAGAGGAGGCACCCTCCCGCAGCGGCGGAACACCCTTGCGTGGCGAAATCCGGCCACGACGGCGTCAGGTACAATAGGGGCGATGGAGCGCGGAATAAAAAACACGTGCGCATGCGGCAGCGCAACGGCGCGAGCGTCCAGACTGTAACGTTCCACGCCCGGTGCGGGCGCTCGAAGGTCGATGCGTGGAGCGCTAGGCTGCGCCCGATGCGCTTCCAATTCACTCTGCCAGCGCTGATTTTCGCGTTCGGCGCGATGTGGATCGCCTGCCGGGGCTCGTCGTCGGAGCAGCCCGGAGTCGATGATGCGGGTGACGCCGGCGGGGACGCGGACGCGGACGCGGCGTCCGACGAGGACACGGGATCCGGGGATTGCACGCCTTGCTATCAGGCGTGCGCCTGCTCGTTCGGCGACCAGTGGCCTGCCCCGCAAGCCTGCGCCACCTACACGTGCGGTGCGAGCGGCATGTGGGGGCCGTTCGAATGCCTCGGCCACGGTTGCCCGCCCGCGGTGGACGGCGGTGCAGATGCTTCGGGTGATGCTCGGGTCGATGCGCCGGGCGACGCGCGCGACGACGGGCCGGAAGATGCCCCCACCGATGGTGCGATCGACGTGGCCGCGGAGACCGGGAGCGACTGACGGGGCCCGGTGGCCGGGTCCGACGCGCAGTGCATCGGCTAACGGCCTGCCGTGACGACGCGCACGGCGGTCTGGCCGATCGCGCGCGATCCGCCGGAGTTCTTGCGATCTCTCGCGCGGCACCGGCCATGCACACTCCAACTCAACCGCTACCTTCGGCGGCCCTGGGAGATGGCACACATGGAACTGCAAGTCATTGCAATCGCCGCACGTCGTCTCGTCGTCCCCGCGCTGTTCGCGGGAATCACCGCCCTCGGCATCACCGCGTTCGCGCCCGACGCGGCCGCGCGGGACACGGCGGCGAGGATGATGGCGTCTCGCTCGATGCCTTCGCACACCTCGGCGCACGCCGCGTCGTTCCGCTCGGCCAGTCCGCGAGGGGAGCAGTCCTCCGTGCACAGCAGGACGAGCGGCGCGAGCTCCACGTACTCGCAACGCACGAGCGATTCGACGGGTGGGAGCGCCACGGTCTCGCCCGCCTCGCTGAAGAGGTACAGCCGGTTCAACGAATCCCGTCACTGATCGGCGAGACCTCCGCTTCGCGATCGTCCGGCGAGCGCCCCCTGCCAGCCATTGGCGGGTGGCCCTCGCCGTACGTGTTTAACGCTCCCGCTGACGACGTTGCCGCTCACCAGGCCATTGACGCGGCACAGTGCGCACGTATGAGTGGTCGCCGTGTGGAAGAAGCTTCTGCCGGTTCCGTTCGTGATCCTCGCCGTCGTCGTGCTGTACGTGGGTCTCCGGCGGAACGCGCCGTCGACGCCGCCCGTCGCGTCCTCGGCTCCCTCGGGCGAGGCGTCGGCGGCTCCGCCGGCGGACTCCGGCGACAAGGTGGTGCTCACGAAGAAGGAGCGCGAAGAGATCTCGGTGCCCATCTCGCACGAGAAGTGCGGCGAGCTGCAGGAGCGGGTGACTCAGATGCCCGATCCGCCCCCGGGCGATCCGAGAGCCTTGCGCTTCCTGGCGGCGTGCATGCGCCACGGCAACGCCGCGTGGTACCGCTGCGCTTCGGTCGCGACCACGCGGGCCGAAATGAACGCGTGCAGCCGGCGGCTGCTTCACAACGAGCTTGCTCCGTAGCTTCCGACGAGGACGGCGGACCGAGCACGACGGCGGCTCACGATCGCGTTGACGTGGGTCAACGAAGTGGCCCAGCGGAGAACCGCGCGCTAAGTCGAGGCGCATGCGCGTTGCCCGCCTCACCGCACTTCTCGCCGCCGGCGCGTTTCTGGTGGGAATGAGCGTCCTTGCTTGCTCGAAGAAGTCCTATTCCGACGCGCCGGGCGACGACGGGGGCGGCGACGACGCGTCCGGCGACGACACCGGCTCGTCGATCGGCATGGTCCTGGGCGACGACGGTGGTCTCGACGTCTACGAGTTCTTCGAGACGAGCACGCCGGACGACGCCGGCCCGTGCACCATCGCGAGCGGCGCGTACACCGTCACGGGCACGCCGACGGACGACAGCGGCGCCCAGTGTATTGCCTGGACGTCGACCGTGACCCCGCCCGGCCCCTCCCCCGAGGCGGGGGACCCCGTCGTCGGCCCGTGCCTCGGCGGACCAGGAACGGGCTACTGGACACCCGACGGCCCGCTCCCGGTGTGCGCGCTCGACTTCACGTGCACCAGCGACAACGGCGACGACATGACGATGACCGCGGGCTCGGTCGAGGTGTACTTCGGTACGTACGCCGGCACCGCGCAGACGCAGGTCTATTCGGACTTCGACGCCGGCAAGCCCCTCTATACGTGCACCTTCCACCTCGACTACACGCTGCAGCAGTAACCCGAGAGCGAGGGACGATGCACGGACGATTGCTTGGGGCGAGCCTGGTGGTGGTCTTCGCGGGGGCGGCGGCTCTCGGGTCGGCGTGCAGCAGCTCGAGCGGCGGCGGCGGTACCTCCGACGGCGGGAGCAGCTCGGGGAGTAGCTCGGGCGGCTGCTGCGGGAGCGGCTCGGGGAGCACGACCGGGAGCAGCAGCGGGGGCGGCTCGGGGAGTAGCTCGGGGAGCGGTGACGATAGCGGCTCGGGGAGCAGTGGCGGGAGCGCCTGCACTCCCGCCCCGGTTGATGGCGGCAGTTTCTGCTACTCCGGCCCCGACGCGCTCTGCACGAACGTGAGCCCCGCGAGCTCGGCATGCAAGATGGCGGGAGGGATCTCGGTGTCGAGCTGTCCGATGTTGAACGCGGCCGAGTGCAATGCCCTCGTGGGCTGCTGCAAGGGCCCGAACGGGCAAGGATCGACCAGTCCCACCGGAGAGACCTGCTACTACGTGGGTTTTGGAGGGGGAGGATGCTGCCCGACCCAGGAGTCGGAGTGCACCGGCGCCGGCGGTACCTGGTCGACCACGCCCTGAGGTGGGGTCGCACCTCTCGCATCGGGTTTCGCTCAACCCGTGACGTCCGCCATGACGATCGGAGGGATGTGCATCATCGTGATCTCCGGATCCCTCTTCCCATCGCTGGCCATGAGGAGCGCCTCGTGGAACGAGCGCGCCGTCTCGTAGCCGAGGAGCTTCGGCACGTAGTCGTTGTCCGCCCCGACGACGATCACGCGCCCGACGTGCTGCCGTCCGGCCTCGCCCCAGTACCACATGTAGAACGGGTGGGCGGGGTGGTACGCGTGGCCCTTGCGGTACATCTCGATGTACGCGGGGTTCTGCGCGAACTTCTCCTCGTACTTCCGGTGCATCTCCACCGCGTCGCGCGTCTGCGGGAGCACGTCGTGCACGAACTCGATGTACGGAGCGTGGTGCTCCCGGTCGAACTGGTCGGTGCACGGGTGGAACACGATCATCGTGCCGCCCTTCTTGAGGAGCGGCTTCCCCCGGTAGAGGTTGAAGAGGTAGCCCTGCGCCATCACCTGCACGAGCAGCGGGTTCAGGAACGAGTTCACGTTGTACGGGCTGATGTACGGGATGCCGGACACGAGGATGTCGGCCTGCCCCTCCACCGGCACGACGTACTGCGCGAAGCAGCGCTCGAGCGTCTTGTCGTGCACCGCCTCGCACTCGCCGGCGAAGACGCCGGTGACGCCGTAGGGTGACGGCACGCGCTGGAAGACGGCCTGCCGCGCCGGCTGCGGGAGCTTGGAGAGCGTGTACGAGAGCGCCTTGAACGAGGCGCGCTCGGTGCCCGACCAGTCGTCCTCGTTCTTGTGCAGGAACTCGAGCGGCCCGTCGAACATGCGGTTGTTCACGGTGGTCTCGATGTGGAAGACGTTCATCGACTTCTCGACGAGCCTCCCCATCCGCTCGACGCTCGTCGCGAGCGCGCTCTGCTTCGGGTCCATGTACGACCAGCAGTCGCGCATCGTGTGCGGGTTGTGGTGCGCGCGCAGGCTCTTGTACCCGCAGAGGCCGACCGCGACGGACTTGTGCCCGCCGTCCATCGGGACGAGGTTCAGGTTCACGTAGATGAGGAGATCGCTCTCGACCGCCTTGCGATTGAGCTCCACCACCTCGCCGTGCTCCGTCGTCCCGACGAGCTTCATGCCCTTCGGGTCCTCCGCGTCGTGGTTGTAGAGGCGATTGGGCCAGTAGGCCTTGAAGATGCGGTCCCCCACCACGTGCCGCACCTCGTCGCCGGTCATCCGGCGGTGGATGCTCGTCGCGATGATCATCTCGACGTCCTCCACCCCGTGGTCGGCGAGGAGCTCGAGCACCACCGTGAGCACGCTCTCGCGCACGTCGGGGCGGCGCATCGGCGGCAGCGGCAGCGAGATGTCGTCGATGGCGATGATCACCTTCATCCCCGGGCGGAGCTTCGCGTGCAGCGGATCGCTCCCGTCGGGGTGGTTCAGCGCGTAGCGGATGGCGGCGTGCACGTCCTTCAGCGCTGCCACCGGCGGGCGCGGGTAGATGCAGCGCGTGCCGGCCGGGAAGTCCACGCTCAACAGCTGGTCCCCGCTGAAGACCGCGCGCGGCGCGCTCTTCTTGTCGAGCGTGACGACGAGGGGGTGGCTGCCGCGCGTCCGCGCGCGCGGCGCGACCTCGGACGAGGGCGGCACCGACAGCGGCGACGAGGGCGGCGGGAAGGACGGCGGGGACGACACGATGCTCACGGGATCTTCTCCATCAGCTCCGCCAGCGCGGGCCGCTTGCCCAGGTGGATGACCGGCCACGCGTAGGTGCGTGCGAGCTTCGCGAGGCGAAGATCCGGGTTGACGACGCACGGGTGACCGACCACCGAGAGGAGCGGCACGTCGGAGTAGCTGTCGGAGTAGGCGAAGCAGTCGCCCAGGTCCTCCCCGTGGGCCTTGG
>JBEKGQ010000174.1:0-10877 GCA_050012715.1 Polyangiaceae bacterium | reverse complement strand
CAGTTTGCGCCGCGCCTTTCGTTCTTCTGGGCGATCGGCATGAATTTCTTCATGGAGGTCGCCAAGCTCCGCGCCGCGCGCCTCCTGTGGGCCAGGCTGATGTCGGGGTTCTCCCCCAGGAGCGACAAGAGCCTGGCGCTCCGCACCCACTGCCAGACGTCGGGGTGGTCGCTCACGGCGCAGGACGTCTACAACAACGTCGTCCGCACCTGCATCGAGGCGATGGCGGCGACGCAGGGGCACACGCAGAGCCTGCACACGAACTCGCTCGACGAGGCACTCGCGCTGCCGACCGACTTCTCCGCGCGCATCGCGCGCAACACGCAGCTCCAGCTCCAGCTCGAGTCGGGGACGACGCGGCCGGTCGACCCGTGGGGGGGGAGCTACTACGTCGAGCGGCTCACGCACGACCTGGCCGCGCGCGCGCGCGTGCACATCGAGGAGGTCGAGTCGCTCGGTGGTATGGTCAAGGCGATCGAGGCCGGCGTGCCGAAGCTCCGCATCGAGGAGGCCGCCGCGCGGACCCAGGCGCGGATCGACTCGGGGCGCCAGGCGATCATCGGGGTCAACCGCTACCGGCCGAAGGCCGACGAGGCGGTGCCGGTGCTCAGGGTCGACAACGCGGTCGTCCGGCGCACGCAGATCGAGCGGCTGGCGAAGCTCCGCACGGAGCGCGATCCGGCGCTCGTCGCGCGCGCGCTGGAGGACCTCTCGGCGTGCGCCTCCGGCCGGGAGGGTAACCTGCTCGAGCTCGCGATCGCGGCGGCGCGCGCCCGCGCGACGGTGGGCGAGATCTCCTGGGCCCTCGAGAAGATCTGGGGCCGCCATCAGGCCGAGATCCGGGCCATCCACGGCGTCTATGCTGGTGAGGTGGGCGAGACCTCCAGCGCGGTGACGACGGTGCGGGCGCGCACGAAGGCGTTCCTCGATCGCGAGGGGCGCCGCCCGCGCATCCTCGTGGCGAAGATGGGGCAGGACGGGCACGACCGCGGCCAGAAGGTCATCGCGAGCGCGTTCGCCGACCTCGGCTTCGACGTCGACATCGGCCCGCTCTTCCAGACGCCCGAGGAGACGGCGCAGGCGGCGGTGGAGAACGACGTCCACGTCGTCGGCGCGAGCTCGCTCGCGGCCGGCCATCTCACGCTCGTGCCTGCGCTCCGCGCCGCGCTCGCCGCGCTCGGCCGCCCGGACATCCTGGTCGTCGTCGGCGGCGTGATCCCACCGGTCGACTATCCCACGCTGCGCGCCGCCGGCGCCGCGGAGATCTTCGGCCCCGGGACGGTCGTCGCCGAGGCCGCGCTCTCGCTGCTGGACCGCCTGGAAGCGGAGTCATGACGCAGAAGCGCCCACGTCTCTCGCTCGACGAGTACGAGCGCGGCGTGCGCGCGCGCGACCGCGCGGTCCTCGCCCGGGCGATCACGTTGATCGAGAGCCACGAGCGGGAGGACGCCGCGGTCGCGGACGAGCTCGTGCGCCGCCTGCTGCCGTTCACGGGCGGGGCACGGCGCGTCGGCGTCACGGGCGTGCCGGGCGTCGGGAAGAGCACCTTCGTCGATGCTTTCGGCATGCGCCTCCTCGAGCAACGCAAGACGGTCGCGGTGCTGGCCATCGATCCGACGAGCAGCCTGTCCGGCGGCTCGATCCTCGGCGACAAGACGCGCATGGCGCGCCTGTCGCTCGAGAACGGGGCGTTCATCCGTCCGTCGCCGAGCGGCCTCTCGCCGGGCGGGATCGCGCGGCGCACGCGCGAGTCGATGCTCCTCTGCGAGGCCGCGGGCTTCGACGTCGTGCTCGTCGAGACGGTCGGCGTCGGGCAGGGCGAGACGGCGGTGGCCGAGATGGTGGACTTCTTCCTCGTCCTCGCGTTGCCGGGGGCGGGCGACGAGCTCCAGGGAATCAAGAAGGGCGTCCTCGAGCTCGCGGATGCCATTGCGGTGAACAAGTGCGACGGCGACGGCAAGCCGCGGGCGCTGGCGGCGCTCGCCGATCTCCAGGCGGCCCTTCGCTACCTGCCCCGCAAGCGGCCCTCGTGGAAGCCGCGCGCGCTCGCCGTCTCCGGCCTCACCGGTCACGGCCTCGACGATCTCTGGGCGGTCGTCGAGGAGCACCGCGCGACCCTCGAGCCCACGGGCGAGCTCGCCCGGCTCCGCGCCGAACAGCAGCGAGGGTGGATGTGGGCGCTCGTGCACGAGCAGCTGGATCACGTCTTCCGCGCCAGTCCGGCGGTCGCCGCGGTGCTCGATGCGGTCGAGGGTGACGTGGTCGCCGGACGTCGCACCGCACCGGGCGCAGCACGCGATTTGCTCGACCGCTTCGGCGCGCCGCACGACGCGAAGGGGGATTGACGTATCGTGCGCATCGTCTCCCTGCTCCCCTCGGCGACCGAGATCGTCTGCGCGGTCGGCGCAGAGCGCGAGCTCGTCGGTGTCTCGCACGAGTGCGACTTCCCGGAAGCCGTGCGCAGCTTGCCCGTCCTCACGAGCGCGCGCATCGACGCGCGCGGAACGAGCCAGGCCATCGACGCCGCGGTGCGCACCGTGATCCGCGACGCGCTCAGCATCTACGCGGTCGACGAGCGCGCGCTCGCCGACCTCGCCCCCGACGTCATCGTCACCCAGGACCTGTGCGAGGTGTGCGCGGTCTCGCTCGACGACGTCCGCGCGGCCGTGGCCCGGCTGGCGCATCGCGAGTCGATCGCGATCGTGAGCCTTCGACCGACGCGGCTGGCGGACGTCTGGGCCGACATCGAGACGGTCGCGACCGCGCTCGACCGCGGTCCTCGCGGCGCCGACGTCCGGGCGACGATCGAGTCGCGCGCCCGCGCGATCGAGCGGCGCGCCCGGCTGGCCCCCACGCGCCCGCGCGTCGTCACGATCGAGTGGCTCGATCCGATCATGCTCGGAGGAACGTGGATGCCAGAGCTCATCGAGCTCGCCGGCGGAACGGCCCTTGGCGCGCGCCCCGGTGAGCCGGCCCCCACCGTGACGCTCCCGGAGCTCGCCGCGCTTGCGCCCGACGTCGTGCTCGTCAAGCCGTGCGGCTTCTCGATCGATCGGACGCTCGAGGAGCGCCCGCTGGTCGACGCGATCGCGAGCGCGATACCGTGCTCGCGCTTGCTCATCTCCGACGGCAATGCGTTCTTCAATCGACCCGGCCCGCGCCTCCTCGAGTCCCTGGAGATCCTCGCCGCGTGCGTGCACCCGGCGGCCTTCGCGGACTTCGCCGAGAAGCACGCGGGGGTCATGGTTCGCTAGGACGCGGCGGCGGCGCGCACGGCGGATGGCTGGATCGCGTGACGTCGCTCCGGGCCGGCACGCAGCTGTAACGGCGATCGCTGGAGCCGGCTACGATTCGCTGCCTTCGTCGCCGTAGTGGCTGGCGCCGATTCGTATGCGCTCCCGGCCCTGCTCGAGGCGATGCCGGTTCGTGTCGCGCAGGGAGTAGACGCAGCCGCAGTACTCCTGCAGGTAGAAGCGCTCACGCTTGGCGATCTCCACCATGCGGGTGGCGCCGCCCTCCTTGCGCCAGTTGTAGTCCCAGTACACGAGCCCCGGATAGCGCGCGGCCGCGCGATGCCCGCAGTCGTTGATCTGGTCCATCCTCTTGAGGCGGGAGATCCCGAGCGAGCTCGAGATCGCGCCGAACCCGTGCTCGTGGGCGTAGAGGGCGGTTCGCTCGAACCGCATGTCGAAGCACATCGTGCAGCGCGCGCCGCGCTCCGGCTCGTTCTCCATCCCCTTCGCGCGAGCGAACCACTCGTCGGTGTCGTAGTCCGCGTCGATGAAGGGAACGCCGTGCTTCTCGGCGAAGCGGATGTTCCCCTCTTTGCGCAGCTCGTACTCTTTCGCTGGGTGGATGTTGGGGTTGTAGAAGAAGATGGCGTAGTCGATGCCGGACGCCTGGATGGCTTCCATGACCTCGCCCGAGCACGGCGCGCAGCACGAATGGAGCAGGAGTCGTTCGTGCCCGGCGGGCAGCTCCAGCTTTCGGCGCGTGACCGAAGTCATCGGACGGTCATAGCCGCGAGATGGTCCGCGCGCCACGACGAGGCGTCTACTTGTACCCGCGCGACAGCAGCACCTTCGCCGACGACTGCCAGAAGGCGCTCCCTTCGGCGGGGACGTCCCAGCCCATGCTGTCGGCGAGGCGGTCGTAGATGTTGAACAGAAACGCTACGTGCATCGCGTCCTCGACGGCCTGCCGCGAGACTCCGAGCGCCAGCACGGGCCGCACGTCGGCCGCGCCGAGCTCGTCCGGCTCGAGGGTCATCTTCTTCAGCAACCCGAGCATGGCGCGCAACTTCTCATCGATGGGCGCGGTGAGGTAGTCGTCCAGCACGGCGTTCACCGCGTCGCCCCATTGCGCATGCGCCGCGACCGCGGCGTGAGCGCGAGTTCAGAACAAGCACTGGTTCAGGCGCGAGACGAAGGCGGCGAAGAGCTCGCGCTCTCCCACCGTCCAGTCCGAAGGACCCCGCATGACCGCGTGCGTGTGCCGGGAGTGCGGCGCACCGAAGACGCCCGGGTGGTACTTGAGCGTGCGCACGACGTCGGGCGCGCGATAGCCCGAGACAATGCGGATGAGACCGAAGAGAAGCCTCGCGCCGAGGCCTTCGCCGCGTTCGACGTTGCTCAGCCGCATGCTTCCTCCAGCGCGCGTAATCCGGCCGCAAGACGCCGGTCGGCCGCGCCGAAGGCGGCGGCCGCGATGATCTCGAAGACCTCGGCCTCCGAGTACTTCGCGCGCAACGCCTCGAGGTCCGCATCGGTCACCTCGTAGGCGTGGCGCTGGATCTTCTCGACGAGCGCGCGCAGCTCGGCGGGCGCTTCGCCCCGAGCACACGCCTGGCGGAGCTCAGCGGGGGACGACCCGGGGCCGCGCAGCAGCGCGGCGGCCGTTGCCTCCTTCAGCTCGCGGAGTCGATCGCCCATCCCGCTGCGTTCTACCGCATCATCGCCCGGTCGTGCTAGGGCGGCAGATCCAACCTCGCGGAGCACACCATGAGCGTCAAGGCTCAGCCGGCCCTCGCCGTCCGTGATGTCCGAGCATCGGCGACCTGGTATGCACGGATCCTCGGCAGCGCGGAGTCGACCGGGAGCCCGCTTGGCGCGCAGGTGATCGAGGAGAAGCTCAACCCGAACGCGCAGTACCACGAGCTGTGGCCACGCGACCTCGACGGCTACGTCGTCGTCCTCGCGAGCCCCGACGGCAGCACGGGCTGACGGCATGGCCGCGAAGTCCGTCGGTGCGGCGCTCCTGGCTCTCCTCTCGGCGTCCTGCGTCGTAGGCCCGGAGGCGAGGTTCGCCCGCTTCGTCGCCGAGGGGGCGTACTGCGCGCCCAGGGAGCGGGTCGACCCCCTTCAGGGCCCGCGCACCGCGGACGACCCTACCCTCCCGGCGCGCGCGGCGGTCGAGCAGGGCTATACGGCGCGCTCGCTCGACATGGCCCGCGCGATCGGTGCTCTCGCCGAGGTCGAGCGATTCGCGGACGCCGTCGCGCGGCATGCCCCCGATGGGGAGGTCGCCGCTCTCCGCGGCGAAGTGAACGATACGATCACCGTGGCGTCGCTCGATCTGGCGAGCACGACGTCGCACCTGGCCTGCGAGGAGGGACGGGCCGCGCAGATAGCCACTGATCTCCGCACCGCGGAACAGGCCCAGACCCGGAGGCTGACGGCCTGGTCGCTCCTTCTCGGCGCGACGGCGACGGTCATCGGCGGCGTGCTCGCGATCGCGGACAAGGACCCGGTGCCCGGCGGCGTCGTGGGGATCTCCGGCGGCGTCACCGGCGGAGCGCTCGGGTTCGCGACCCTGAGCGTCCATCGCTCGACGACGTTCCGGCACGCGCCCAACATCCTCGGCGAGGTGTGGAGGGGCGGCCCGCACCCGAGCTTCCCGGAGATCGTGTGGGCATACCTGACGCGGCCGCAGTTCTCGAGGACCGGCGACCGGACGATCCGCGACTACCTCGTGACGTCGTGGCAGCAGTCGGAGCTCCAGGGCGACGACGGCCGGATCGCGCTCTACTTCGGCGAGGGTGGCACATACGACGTGAGCGGGCTCGACGACCGCGCGAACATGCTGAGCGACGTCCGCGAGGCCGTGAGCCTCATGAACCACGGACTGCAGCACCTCGCCGCCGAGGTGGCGCGGCACTGATGGGTCGTCATCGTGCTCATCGAGGGGGCTTCGGCGGGAGCAGCCTGGCCGCCGTGGCGAGGAGATCGTCCACGTCGAAGGGCTTGTCGAACAGCAGGGCGCCGAGGGCATCGGCCCGCGCGCGAACCGCCTCGTCGCCGAAGGCGGTCATCAAGATGACGGGGGTCGCCCAGTGCGCTTGCCGCAGGGTCGTCAGGAGCTGAAGGCCCGTGCAGACGGGCATCCGGACATCGGACACGATCAGATCGAGGGACTCGCCGCTCTCGTGCGTACCGAGACGCGCGGCCACGTCGGCGAGCATGCGCCCGCCGTGCTCGGCTTCGATGACCTGGTAGCCGCTGGCGCGTAACGCCTCCGTGACGACCTTGCGCATCTCGCTGTCGTCTTCTGCAACCAGCACGCGATACGCACGGTGACCCTGCTCGCTCATCGCTGCTCCGCTTCCCTACCATCCGGTGAAGAGTGCATCATGCGTGCCCAGCCGCAAACACGAGTGACCGCCACCTGGCCGCCTCACTGGGTCAGGAAGGTCGGGTCGCAGGCGAACGCATCGCAGCCGCCCGGTCGGGCCGCCCACGTGGCGAGCACGTACCCCGGGCCGCACACTGGCCTGTACTCGGGGCACGCTCGCCGAACGACGCACCCGGTGGGTACCAGACACAGGTTCTCGTCGCGAGCATAGGTCGGCGTCTCGTCGCCCTCGCAGTGGACGATCACGTCGCGACATGGACCGGGAACTGCCGGGAGAGTCACGAACACCTGGCTCGCGTCGAGCGTCGAGCCGTGGATGGCGCCGGCAACGAGAGCGCCACCTTCGAGAACGCGGGACGCGAGCCAGGTGGTGTCGACCATCGGCGGCGCGAAGCCCGAGACCGAGACCGATTCGATCGCGATCTCGGTGCTGGAGTTGACCGGGCTCGCGAACAGAGCGCCATCGACCTTCTTGACCGCCACGACGAGGTCGCCGTCGGTCGGCGTCACGTCCGGGAGGCCCCGCCAGGCCGCGGTGGCCACGAACGCCAGGGACCTCACCGTCCGGTCGACCGGCTCGTACCGACCCTCGAAGATCAGCTCGTTCCCCCCTCCCTGCGTCTGCGCAATCGCGGAAGGGCTGAGCCTCGACACGTCGAAGCTCGCGACGAGTTGCGCGGGCGCCGTACTGTTGACCTCGTGCACCCAATAGCCGCCGACGCACACGAGCCCCCTCTGATCGGCGCACGACCCCAGCGCCACGAAGACGGAGGTCGCGCCGACCGGGGTAGTCGTGGGCAGGTCCGGTCCCACCGTCGTATCGCCCCGGGACGTCGTCGCGGGGGTCTCCTGCGCCGCGACCGCAGTTGCGGTCGCGGGCACTTCCGTACCGTCGTTTGCGGAGCAACCGGCGACGACCACGGCCGCGCCGGCGATCCACGCTCGCGTATGGTTCATGACGGCCAATCGGTGCATCGCGCACGCCAGCCCGACTGAAGCGTACTTGCTGCGTGGGTATTCACTTGGCAGGCGACGGCGCGCGGATGGGCTCGACCTTGCCCACGGAAGGCTTTTTCATCTCGAGGCGCTTGTTCGGATATCGCCCGCGCGCGTAGGCGTCGCCACTGGCACATGGCGTGCTGCATGAACGATCATGATCCTGACCATTCTCTTGATCGTGCTGGTGCTCATGGCGCTGGGCAGCGCGCCCGCGTGGCCTCACTCGCGCGGGTGGGGCTACTACCCCAGCGGCGGCCTGGGGCTCGTCGTCATCGTCCTGATCGTCTTGTTCCTGATGACGCCGAACCACCATTGGTGGTGAAGGAGAGGCGGCTCCGGCGCGCTCCGAGCGCGCGCGCCGGTGCCACCAACTCGGAGCCCCGAGGATGCAGGTCAGCGGGTCCTGGGGTGCGCCGCGTGGCGTTGCGTGCGGCGAGCGGTTGCGAGCCACAGCCCGTGGACCCCGAGCAGGAGGACGAGCGCGCCGAGCGCGGCCAGCCCAAGGCAGATCGGCGCGCGAGGGGAGACGCCCGCTCCGGCGATGGCGAGGAGCGGGGCGAGCAGAGCTCCGAGCATTCCCGCGACGAGGTTGATCCCGATGGCCACGATCCCGCGCCGGAAGGGCCAGACCATGCCCGCGAGCCCCGCGGCCGCGCCGACGAGCAGCCAGCCTACGAGATGAGTCATTGTGATCATCCTGCGCTCCTCCTTGAGTCCACTTCGAGGAGGCACTCCATGTGCCACGGCACGACCCGACCTCATCGGTCTGCGATCGACCATCGCGCGCGGAAGGCTCAGTTGGCTCGCCCGCGAGCGCGAATCCTGCAGAGGTGAGCCGTGTGACCGACTACGAGAATCTTCCCTGCCACGACGGGGACGGGAACCTCCTCGTCGTCGTCGAGGCGCCCGGCGGCTCGGCCTTGAAGATCAAGTACGAGCCGAAGCTCGGCGCGTTCATCTTCGACCGGGCGCTGCAGCTCGGTGTCCGGTACCCGTACGACTGGGGCTTCGTCCCCAGCACGTGCGCCGACGATGGCGACCCTCTCGACGCCATGGTGATCTTCGACGCGCCGACCGCGTCGGGCATCGTGATCCCGTCGAAGGCGGTCGGCGTCGTGAGAATGGTCCAGAAGGACAAGGGGGCGCACTGGGAACGCAACGATCGAATCATCGCCGTGCCGCGGAACGATCCCCGCGTCGATGACGTGCACGACCTCCCCGGTCGAGTCCGCAAGGAACTGGAGCAGTTCTTCGTCACCGCCATCGAGATGACCGACAAGAAAGTACGCGTGCAGGGCTGGGAAGGGCCCAGCAAGGCCAACCGGCTCGTCCAGAAAGCGGCGGAGCGCTACGTCCGCGGCCGCGGGTAGCAACCGACGACCGCCCGCACGCGGCGTCAGCCTGACGCGAGCGGGAGCCGTCGCCGCGCATCGGGGACTACGGCCGTTCCGAGCGACGGGGGGAGCGGGAGCGCCTGGTTCTTGGCATACACCGCGTGGCGCCCATGGGTGCGATACCAGTCGGCCACGGAGGCGTTGGCCTTCATCTTCTCGATGACGTTGCGCCAGCCGACTCCGGTGTTGTACGCGCAGAAGCTGATCTCGCCCATCTGCGTGCCGTACGGGATGATGCACATCTCGGTGCGGCGGAAGTCGTAGTTGTAGAGATCCTGGAACCACATTCCGGCCACGAAGAGCAGGCGCCACTCGAACTCGGTCGCGTCGTTCGCGAACTCGCCGACCTGGCCGCCCCGGTTGCCGGTCTGACTGAGGAACTGCTTCACCAGATCGACGAAGCCGTACCCCTCCGGCGCCGCTTCGGGGCGAAAGCTCTTCAGGAGCGCGATCGCTGTTTCGGCGAGGGTGACGGCGCGCGGCTGCGCGCCGGCATCGGTCACGTCCTGCACGTCGAGCAGGAGTTGCTCGAGGTCGAGGAACGCCGACAGCGGCACCATCTGGCGAGTGCGCTTGTTGACGAAGAGGATGGTGCCCATCCCACAGTTCGGGTGGCACCCGCACTTGAGGGAGCCCCAGTCGGCCCGGCTGCCCATCAGGGTGTCGGTGAGGTCGCTGAAGGGTCCCATGGCCGAGAGCGGAAACCAGTCCCGCAGCGGCTCGGTCGCACCAGTCTGCGCCTTCACGTCGTGCGCCAGGTGCGAGAGGGTGTAGCGCTGCGCGTGCCGCAGCTCGTCGGAGATCCCTTCGTCGCGTCCGGTGAAGCTGACCGGCTGAAAGCTGACGACGGTGATCTTGTCCGCGTTGGCGACCGCGAAGTCGATGATGGGCCCGACCTGATCGTTGTTGACGCCGTTCACGACCGTCACCACGAGCACGACGTCGATTCCCACCGCGTGGAGGTTCTCGATGGCGCGGAGCTTCACGTCGAACAGGTTGCCCACTTTGCGGTGCGAGTTCGCCTCGTTCGTCACTCCGTCGAACTGGAGATAGGCCAGGCGTAGCCCCGCCTCCTTGGCGGCCCGTGCGAACGACGGGTCCTGCGCGAAGCGGATGCCGTTCGTGGCGCACTGCACGCAGAAGTAGCCGCGGTCTTTCGCGTAGCGGACGGCCCGGAGAAAGTGCGGCGACAGCGTCGGCTCGCCGCCCGAGTACTGGACGCTCATCTGACGGCGGGGCTCGATCGTCAGCGAGTCGTCGAGGATCTTCTGGACCTCGCTCCACTCGAGCTCGTGGACGTAGCCCACTTGATTGGCGTCCATGAAGCATGGATCGCACATCATGTTGCAGCGGTTGGTCAGATCGACCGTGAGCACGCTCCCGCGTCCGTACTTCACGCTGCTCGTGCCGTGATCGCGCAGCGACGTGAGCGGCGCGAGGAAGTCGCGGCCCGGGTAGAGGCACTCGATGCGGGCCATGAATGCTGGATCGACCGAGAGCACGTCCTCGAAGCGGCCGTGCGCCGGGCACGTCTTCTCCATGACGACGTTCCCGTCCTTCTCGTGGATGCGCGCGCGGATCTCGCCGGGCTTGCCCTCGACGAGGGAGCGGACGTCGCGCGCCCCCGAGAGCACCGCCGCGCGCACCTCCTTCACGCAGGCGGGGCACAGCGAATCGGTCTCGCGCGGCCACCCGAGCGGCGGGTGCGAGCGCTCCCTTCGCTTGAGCAGCGGCCCGGGTGCCCACGCGGGGTGCGCGGCGGGGCGCTCGAACGCCCGGTTGAAGCGTTGCACCCAGGGCCACGCCTCCCGCGCGGCGCGCGAGAGGGCGCCCTCGAGGAGGCGAGTCTGTGCG
>JBEKGQ010000173.1:0-10877 GCA_050012715.1 Polyangiaceae bacterium | reverse complement strand
GTCCTGGGGATGCTGCGCGAGGCGGCGCTCGACGCGGATCGCCGGCTGCTCCGGCGTGACCCGGAGCTCGACGCCGACTGGCGACGGCTGGCCGAGGCCGGCTCGCCGCTGGCGGCGGTGCGGAGCGTGTTCTTCCTCACCGTCGACGAGGTCGCGGGCGCGCTCCGGGCGTCGCGCGCCGACCTCGTGCCGCTCGTCCGCTCCCGGCGCGCCGAGCTGGCGCGCGACCAGGCACGCCCCGATCCCCCGGCGACGTTCGTCGGGGCGCCCCCGCCGGTGGTCCTGCCGCCCTGGGGCGGGGACGTCCTTCGCGGCCTGCCGGCGAGCGCCGGCGTCGTGGAAGGGCGCGCGCGCGTGCTCTTTCGCGAGGGGGAGATGGACGCGCTCCTCCCCGGCGAGATCCTCGTCGTCCACACGACCGACGTGGGCTGGACGCCGCTCTTTCTCGTCGCGGCGGGCATCGTGACCGAGCTCGGGGGCCCGCTGTCCCACGCGGCGGTCGTCGCGCGCGAGTTCGGCGTCCCCAGCGTGGTCAACGTCGTCGGGGCGACGCGCGCCATTCGTACCGGCGACGTCCTCCGCGTCGACGGCGACCGCGGCGTCGTCGAGCGCGTGCGCTCCGCCTGAGGCCGGGAGGCCACGGGCGCCTTCTCGTGCGGGGAGCTCCGGGCTAAGAGCCTGCTCATGCGCTGGACGGTCCGCCCCGGCGATGGGCCCACGGTGCGCGAGGTGCTCGCGCGCGCCGGGGCCGATCGCGAGGCGGTCCGCGATGGCCGCGTCTTCGTGGGCTCGCGTCGGGTGCGTCGTGCGGACGAGGCGGTGCGGGCGGGTGACGTCGTTCAGGTCGCCGTACCGGTCGCGAACGATGGGGTCGCGGTGGCGTTGCTGAGGAGCGCCGATGACTTCGTGGCCGCCGACAAGCCGGCCGGGATCCCCACCATCCCCGATCACGGCGGAGCCGCTCACGCGCTCATCGCCGTCGTCGCGCGCGCGCTCGGCGTCGACGCGTCGGACCTCCACGCCACGTCGCGGCTCGACCGCGACGTGAGCGGCGTCGTCGTCTTCACGCGCACCGCGGAGGCCGCCGAGCGGCTCGCGCGGGCGCGCGCCGCGGGGAGCTACGACCGGCGCTACGTGGCCCTCGCGGTGCAGGCGCCCGAGGCTGGGCAAGGAACGTGGGATGCGCCCATCGGTCGCGCGCGCGATCCGCGCCTGCGCATGGTCGGCGGGCGCGATCCGGCCGACGCGAAGACGCGCTACCGGGTCGTCGCCGTCGCGCCCCGCGGTCAGGCGATGCTCGCGGTCGCGCCGGTCACCGGACGGACCCATCAGATCCGGGCGCACTCCGCGCACGCGGGCGCGCCGCTCCTCGGCGACCGCGCCTACGGCGGCCCGACACGGGTCACGCTCGCCACCGGCCGCGTGCTCGAGCCCGGTCGCGTCGCCCTTCATGCCGCCCGCGTCGTCGTCCCCGGTGACGACGGCGTGCCGGTTCCCCTCGTCTCCCCAATCCCGAAGGAGCTCGAGGCCCTGTGGTCTGCGCTTGGCGGAGACCCCGCCGCGTGGGAGGTTGCCACTTCGTGCGCGCTCTCCTGATCCTCGCTGCCTGCCTCGCCTGCGCCGCCGCCGCCCTCTCGGCGCTAGCCGACGAGCCGCGCCGGGCCATCGACGTGTCCCGCGCCCTCGACGCCGGCGCGCCGTCGAAGCTCCCCGACGTCGCCATCACGAAGACTCCGCCCGACCCGGCCCCCCTCGTCGAGCGCTCCCAGTGGGTGCTCGACCTCCGCTGGGATCGCGGCGACGTCTGGCTCCTGGCCACGCACCCCCTGGAGCTCCCGCAGCCTCAGGCGACGCCGCGCGTGATCGGCCGCTTCGCGCTCGAGCTCTTCGAAGGCCCCACCCTGATCGAGCGGGTGCGCTTCGACTTTCCGCTCCTCGGCCCCCCCGAGCCCGACGCTTCGCTCTCGTTCTCCCCCAAGCTGCGGACGCGCATCGGCGTCGTATTCCCGGCGACGAAGCACGGCACGCGCCTCGAGCTGTGGGACCGCGCGACCGGCCGCCGCTGGTCGCTCCCGTGGCCGCTCCAGGCGACCGCCGACGCTCCGGCCTCGGGCGACGCGGGCGTCCCGGCGCGTGGCGACTGATCCTTTCGCGGGGTGCGCCGTCTAACGGGTGAAGAGGGAAGGCGGAATGCCGCGCCGCCCGGAATTGTGCGACGATTCGGACGACCCAGCCATGCAATGCCCGACCTGCCAGACCGAGCTCGAGGAGTCGCAGCGCTTCTGCCCCAACTGCGGGACGGTCACCCAGGCCGCTGACCCGCAGGCCGCGGACCCGATGATCGGGCAGACGCTCGGCAACAAGTACAAGGTCGTTCGCCTCCTCGGCGAGGGCGGCATGGGCGCCGTCTACGAGGGCGAGCAGACCCTGGGGACCACGAAGCGGAAGGTGGCGGTGAAGACGCTGCACCCGCACCTCTCGCGCGACGTGAAGATCAAGCAGCGCTTCGAGCGCGAGGTCGGCACCATCGCCGAGCTCGAGCACCCCAACACGATCCAGGTCTACGACTTCGGCGTCACGGAAGACGGCATCCTCTACATCGTCATGGAGTTCCTCCAGGGGCGCAGCCTGGCGGACTACATCGAGAAAGAGGGCCCCATGATGCCCGACCGCGTGGCCTACATCATGGATCAGGTGTGCGGCTCGCTCGAGGAGGCGCACGGGCGCGGCATCGTCCACCGCGACCTCAAGCCCGACAACGTGGTGCTGGTCGACCGCGCGGGGAAGAAGGACTTCGTGAAGGTCCTCGACTTCGGCATCGCCAAGCGATCGAAGGAAGAGGACAAGAACGAGCAGAAGCTCACCCAGCAGGGCATGGTGCTCGGGACGCCCCCGTACATGAGCCCCGAGCAGTTCACGGGGCGGCCCATCGACGCGCGCAGCGACATCTATTCGCTGGCCGTCATGAGCTACGAGATGCTGACCGGGCGGCTCCCCTTCCAGGCCGACACGGCCTGGGAGTGGGCGACGCAGCACATGACGCAGCCGCCGATCCCCATCGAGTCGATGGCGGAGGGGATGCGGGCGCCCGAGTCGATGCGCGCCGCCATCCGGCGGGCGCTCGAGAAGTCGCCCGACGCGCGCTTCCAGACCGTGAAGGAGTTCTGCGACGCGTTCACCGGGCAGGGCGCCTTCCTCGCTCGGCCGCAAATGACGTCGTCGCCCCAGGTCATGGGGCGGCAGCGGACGGAGGTGGGCGAGCCGCTCGACGTCGGCGCCGCCTTCGCTCCGTCGCCGACGGGGATGGGCGGGGCGCCCCCGGGCGGGCCGCAGCTCTCTTCGCCGATGATCGGGGGGGCACCGATGCCGCCGGTCTACACGCCCGCCGCGGGCAACGTCGCGTACCCGACGCCGGCCGCGATCCCGCAGGGACCGAGCGGGAGGCAAGGCGGCGGCAAGGGGAAGGCGGTGCTGCTCGTCGTCGCCGGGCTCGTCGCGGTGGCGAGCATCGTGGCGATCGTCTTCGCCGTCCGACCGAGCAGCAGCAGCGGGGCTCCGGTGCAGTTCCAGGGCAGCGGCACGCCGACGACCCCGCCTGCCGCCACGACGATCGCGCCGACCGCTCCCCCCGCGGTCGAGACGGCGACGAGCACCGTCCCCGGTCTCGTGCCGACGACGCACCCCACGGTGCCGCCGACGCACCCCACCGTTCCTCCGCCGCCCAAGTACAACGGGCCCGAGTGCCAGACCGCGCGTCGGCTGCGGCAAGCCGGTCAGCCCAAGGAAGCGGAGCGGTGGATCCTCGCGTGTCTCGCCAAGGGCGGCCAGCCGTAGGGCCCTGTCCAAAGCGGCGTCTGCGCTCACGCGATGGGCTCTGCCACGAAGCATGCGCGGCAGCGCGCCTCGTACTCCGCGGCGCCGCCCACGAAGAGCTGGCCCTCGGTGGCGACGAGCCGCTGCGAGCGGGTCGCCGCGCCGCCGCAGCGGGCGCAGACGGCGTGGAGCTTCGTCACGTACTCGGCGACGGCCATGAGCCCCGGCATCGGGCCGAAGGGTCGCCCGCGCCAGTCCTGATCGAGCCCCGCCGCGATGACGCGCACCCCGCGCGACGCGAGCGACTCCGCGGCGTCGACGATCGACTCGTCGAAGAACTGCACCTCGTCGATGCCCGCCACCACCGCCTCCTTCGGCATGAGCGAGAGGAGCTCCTCCGCGCTGGCGACCGGCACCGCGTCGGCGTTGAGCCCCTCGTGCGAGACGACCTTCACCTCGTCGTAGCGGTTGTCGACTCTTGGCTTGAAGAGCACGACGGGCTGCCTGGCCAGGCGCGCGCGCTTGATGCGGCGGAGGAGCTCCTCGGTCTTGCCGCTGAACATGGAGCCGCACACGACCTCGATCCATCCCGTGCGGTGCTGCGAAGGGGGGGAATTCACTGGCGGGGGCTCCTCGAGCTCTCCGTTTAGCCGAGCGGGGCCTCCCCTGACTATACGGCGGAGTGCGTCAACCTTTCCGTGGACATTCCATGTGCTTGCAGTGGCGAGAGCCGCCCACAAGGGCGCCCCTGCTTCGTGGCCGCGGACCCGCGCCAGTAGACGCGAGGCGGGGCGCTGCTACATTGATCTCGTGGACGTGGTTTTGCGCAAGCTCGGCAAGGGCGCGCGGGCCGTGGCCGGTCGGCTCGTCCGAGCGCCACGGAAAGGCTCGGTCGTGGTGATCGAGTTCCCCGACGGCATGCACGAGTACGTCACCACGCCGGTCAAACGGGTCCTCCGCCTGGCGGGACGCGAGGTCTTTTACATCGAGACCATCAACAGCCGCTACCGCCTCGAGGTCCGTGGGCGCGAGGCCGCCGCCGCCGAGGGTACGGGCTGAAGCGTCCCTGACTCGCCCCTCGATGCGAGGGAGCGGTTGACGAGGTGCGCCCCCCGAGGGCATGGTGCGCCCCGTGGGAAAGCACGACAGCCGCAACTCGATGAAGATGAAGCGACGCAAGTCGCAGGTGAAGAAGAAGGCGCGCCTGAAGCGCCAGAAGGCCGAGCGCAAGGCCGCGTCGGGACACGGTGCCGCCAAGAAGGCCGCCCCGAGGAAGAGCGCGAAGGCCGCCGCCGCGGCTCCGCCCTCGGCGCCCGTCGAGGCGTTGCCGCCGACGACGCCGACCGGCTCCGCGCCGGAGTGAGCTAGCTCAGTCCTCGACGGCCGCGCCGAGGCGAATGGTCGGAAACTGCGACGGCGTCTTCGGCGCGGTGGGCGCCTCGATGACGACCGCTTCGCCGAGAAGGCCGATGTCGCCGTCCATTCGCTTCTCGCCGACGAGCTCCCAGCCATCGGTCTTGGAGTGCCACTCCTGCTTCAGCGTGGTGCTGCGGAGCTCCTGCTGCTCGGGGCGGTACCAGGTGACGTGGACGACGAAGTCCACCGCCTTGTCGCCGTGCGCCTTCATCCCGGCGAGCTCGATGTCGGCCACCTTGATCGCCTGACCCCACGCCCGGTGGCGCAGGGAGAACTCCTCACGCTCCGCCGGCGAGATCTGGTCGAGCACGAGCTCGTTGCGCCCGAAGCGCGCGTCCAGGTTGAAGGTCTGCGCCGCTTGCTGCGCGGCGGCCAGGCCCGTCGTGGGGGCGGGGCAAGCGGCGAGGAGGGGAGCGAGGGCCAGCGAGAGCCACGGCAGAGACGTCGGTCGCATGCGTAGAGGGCAATCACGTCGCGCCTGGGAGGGCCAAGTTTCTCAGAACGGGACGGCGGCGATGAAGTACGTCTTGTCGATTCCGCCGTTCGAGACGCCCCGGGCGAACCCCGCGCGAAACGTGAAGCCCAGGATGTACCCGAGGGTCATGTCGAACCAGAGCTCGCCGCCCACCCCGGTGAGGAACTGCGCCTGCTTCGGGTCGTCGAACGCCCCGCCGCAGTCGACGAAGAAGTTGCCGCTGATGCGCTGGAGAAAGACCGGGAGCGTCGATGGTCCCCGGTCGACGTTGAGGATCGGGAAGCGGTACTCGGCGTTCGCCAGCGTGTAGTAGTTCCCCACCTGGGCGACGACGGGATACCCGCGCAGCTGGATGCCGCCCTGGATGAGCGAGTTCTGCACCACGTTGACGACCGGCAGATCGACGTAGCCCCCGATGTAGAACGGGCCCTGCCCCGCGCGGTCTCCCCCTCCCATGCCCCCGCCGACGTGGAGCGCGAGGACGTGGTGCCGGAGCCAGGGCATCTGGAGATACGTCGCGAGGTTCGCGGTCGCCGCGTAGCCCGTGAAGTCGCTGGCGAGCGCCGGGTCCGCGACGTCGAACGTCACGCTGGCGTCGAAGCCCTTCTCGTTGCCGACGCTCCAGAGGTAGCTCTCGGCGTTCGAGTAGCCCCATCCGACGTGGACCGTGCCGAGCATCCCGCGCGTCGGCTGGCTGGGCAGGTCGTACGGGTTGAGCTCCGACGCCGGCAGCGGCAGCTGCCCCGACACGTTCGCGATGCTGTAGGAGAGGTTGACCGACTGCGAGTCGAACGCGCGCGGCATGCTGTACGAGATGCCCGTGGTGGCGCCCACCGTCTGCTGGATCCATTGCACCGTGTTCGGCCCGAGGGAGTAGTTCGTCGACGGCGTGATCTGCCGGAAGACGCTCATGTTCACGTCGAACGGCAGGCGCGTGTACGTGTACTGGATGTTGGTCTGGAGGTCCGGGTGCTCCCACTCCGTGGTGATGCTCGCCTGGAAGGCGTGGATCCCCGCGATGTCGCTCCCGAGGGCGGTGACGATGGTCGCCTCGCCGAAGTTTCCCGGGGTGATCTTCACCGAGTAGGCGCGCGGCTGGAGCGTCAGCAGCGGGTTGTAGGCCTTCGGCGTGACCGCCGCGGGCGGGGGCTCGGGCGCCGGGGTGGGCCGCGTGTCGACGTAAGGCGGCGCGTCGAGCCACCGCGACTCGTCGAGCGGCATCACGAACATGTCGTAGCCCTCGTGCGTGTACCCGAGGTACGCGAGGGACTTGCCGTCGGGGGACGCCTCGGGCTGGTACGCGCCGTTGAGGACGTTGGTCACCTGCCGGAGCCGGTGCGTCGCCAGCTCGTAGGCGTAGACGTTCATGATGCCGGTGCGATCCGAGCTGAAGTAGAGCCACCGCCCGTCCGCCGAGTACGACGGCCCGCCGTCGATGGCGCGGTCGTGCGTCACCTCGACGAACGAGCCATCCCTCGGGTCGACGATGCGGACGTCGCGGAAGCCGCCCCGCGACCACGAGCTGTAGGCGACGTGAAAGCCGTCCGGAGACCACCGCGGCGTGTACGCTTGGTCGAACGGCTGGCACGGGACGAGCTGGTGGACGTGCGCCACCGCGTGTCCGCCGCCGCCGTCGGGCTTCGTCACGACGTCGCCGATCATCAGCCGCTGCGTGCCGCGGTGGTTCACCGTGAAGACGACCTGCCGGCCGTCGGGCGACACGCTCGGGTCGAGCGCGCGCCAGCCCTCGCTCCACCGGATGCGCTTGCCCTCGAGGCCGGTCGGGCTCTTTTCGTGCGCCGGGAGCTCGAAGAGGTCGTCGAAGAAGAACAGGTTGTTGAGGACGTCCTGCGAGCTGAACACCGCCGCGCCGTTGGGCATGAACGACACGCTGCCGATGCCGTTGGTCCGGATGAGCAGGTCGCGCTTGTCCTCGCGCGACCCCGTCACGCGCCCGTCGGCGTCGCGCACCAGCGGCAGCGCGTACTGCCCGGTCGCCGTGTGCCCGTCGTCCGCGTAGAAGAGCAGCTCGCCGGCGTGGTCCGGCCACGAGCTCGCCGGGATCCACCGGGGGTGCTCGTAGGTGTTCCCGGTGTGCGTCACGCGGACGCCCTCGCGCAGACCGCGCGCCCTCGCCCCCGCGGCCTCCGCCCCGTACTCGCGCTTCATCGACTCGATCCACGAGCGATAGAGCTCCTCGTAGGTGCGCCCGGTGGCGCGGCGGATCGAGCGGTTGATCGCGTACGGGATGACCTGCCGGCCGTAGTCGTCGATCATCGCGCGGAGCGCCTGCTCGCCGTACGTCTCCACGATCCACTGCATGAAGAACGAGCCGTAGACGTACCAGATGTTCCCCTGCGGCCAGCGCCGCGGGATGTTCGAGAACACGTCGAGCGTCGCGAGGTTGTCTTCGAGCACGTCGGCGCGCATCCACATGTTCCACATCGACGACCGGAGCCGTCCGCCGCTCGTCTCGCGGCTCTCCTCGAGGACGGCGAGGCCCTCGAGGATCCAGTGCGGCTCGAGCTGGTTCGGCGCGAAGGTCTTGCCGATGAGGCGGTTGATGAGCTTCGGGATCCCCTCGATGTGATCGGTGTGGAGGATGTGCGTGTACTCGTGCGTGAGGAGCTCGAGGTACCAGTCGTCCACGTCGCCGAGCGGTGACATGTCGTCGGGGGCGGTGACATAGAGCTGGATGGCGTCGTACGGGAGCGCGGTGGCCGAGCCATTGGCGCTGTCGGTCTGGTCGGTGAGGGCGATCTCGGTCTTCTGGTCGGTGCCGGGCGGCCAGCCCACGACGGGCACGAGGCGGTCGTAGACGCTCTCGCACAGGGTCGCGACGTGCTCGGCGACCTCGTCCTCGGTCGAGTAGTAGTTGATGCGAAAGTGCTTGGTCTCGATCGTCTTCCAGAGGAGCTTCGGGTCGTTCGCCGCACGCGCGCCCGACGCCACGGTCAGCAGCGCCAGCGCGAAGAGGGTGACGAGGAGACCGAAGCGACGCGACAAGCGGCGCCAGTCTAGCCTGCAGGTCGTCTACAGGTCGTCGTGGAACATGGGCTCGCGGTTCCGAACGTACCGGTAGACCAGCTGGCGCGCCTCGGCGGTGATCTCCGTGAACTGCGCGCCGAAGCCCGGCGGCGCGTCGCTCCCGCTGTCGCTCGGCTCGCGTCGCCAGCGCACCACCGTGTTGGCCTCGAACTCGTAGCCGCCCGGGAGCGAGACGCGCACGCGCACGGGCTGCCCGATCGGCGGCAGCTTGTAGGTCGACACGAAGAGGCCGCCGTGATCGACGATGTCGTTGCCCGACAGCCCCTTGTAGAAGTTGCTCGGGCTGTGCGCACCGAGCTCCGCCGCGACCACGTCGAAGCTCCCGCCTCCGCCCTGCGCCCGGCCCCGCTGCGCCGGAGCCGGCTGCTGGGGTGGGGGAGCGTAGGCCTGCGGCTGCGGCGCCTGGGGCGGCGCGTAGGCCTGCTGGGGCTGCGGAGGAGGTGCCGGCGGCGCGTATTGCGGCGCCGGAGGCGCGTAGGCCTCCTGCGTCGAGGCGTACGCCTGCGGCGCCGGCTGCGGCGTCTGCGACCGGGGAGCAGCCGGGGCCGGCGCCGGAGCCGCGGCCGGCTGAGGCTGACCCCCCCGCACGAGGGCGTGGATGCTCCCCAGCGCGCCCGCGACCGCCTCCATCGCGCGCACGACCGCCTCGTGCGATGGCGGCTGCGCCTGGAGCGCGCTCAGCGCCGTCTGCACGCCCGCGAGCGCGGCCTGCGCGTTGGGCGCCACATCGGCCCCCCGGGAAGCCTCGATGCGGTGGAGGGCCCCCATGGCCTGCGCGATGGGCGCCGCCAGCTCGACGAGGTGCGGTGGGACCCGCGGATCGGCCTGGAGAGCATTGAGCCCCAGCGCGAGCGACTCGCGGGCGGTGCGGGCAAGTGAAACGGCGTCGGGCACGGTGTGCGTCTCCTGGGGGAGGATCGAACCGTACGCCGCCTCCCCGCGCAATGGGAAAGCGCGACCTCATCGGGCCGCTACGGGTTCGTGCAAGCTTGCAATGAACGCACGGAGCTCATCGGGAGCCCACTAACCGCGGGCGCGAAGGACCACTTGCGCCAGCGCGCTCGCGTCGAGCGGCGCGTCGTCCTCGTCGGCGCGGCCCTCCAGCAGCTCCACGGCGCCTTCGCCCGCGCGCACCACGGCCACCCCGTCGGCGCGGACGGCGGCCTCCCCCGGCGCCAGCGCGCGCGGGTAGTCGTCGGTCGGCCGTACGCGCACGAGCACCACGACCTCGTCGCCGATCTCCGTCCACACCCCCGGCCATGGCGCAGCGGCCCTCACGCGCCTCGCGACGTGCGCGGCCGGCCAGGTCCAGCGGACCGCAAGATCCTCGTCGCTCGGGCGCGGCGCGGCGGTCGCGGCCGCGTCGTCCTGGGGTACGGCGGGCGGTGGTCGTCCCGCCGCGTAGGCGCCGACGACCTCACGAAGCAGCGCGAGGCTCGGCCGGTCGAGGGCCCGCGCGAGCGTCCACGCGTCCCAGCGCGCGTCGATGGCCAGCGCGCGCCGCCCGAGGATCGGCCCGGTGTCGTACGCCTCCTCGAGCCGGTGTGCCGTCACGCCGGTCGTCTCGTCGCCGGCGTCGATCGCCCAGAAGTACGGATCCGGCCCGCGGTGGCGCGGAAGGAGCGACGGATGAACCCCGACCGCCGGTGCGATGGCGAGCACCTTCGGCGGTACGGGGCGCGTCCAGAACCAGCTCACCAGCAGCTCCGGCCGCGCGGCCCGGATCTCCCCGACGACGCGCTCGCTCGTCAGCTCCGGCATCTCGTGCGTCCTCCCCGGCGCCAGCCGCGTGCGCACGCGACGCGCGCCGATCCCGGGGACCAGCCCCGCGTACCCCAGCTCGTGCCCGTCGCGCGCCAGGAGGACCGCCGCCAGAGGCAGCCCGAGAAACGCGATCCGCACTTACGACGGCGTGACCGGGGGGACCATGATGCCCGGCGTCGGCTCCTCGCCCGACTGCCGCAGGAGCGCCGTCCTCACCGCGTGCTCGCACAGCTGCCAGAGCTGCGGGCGATCGGTCACCCGTCCGAGGAACCCGATGGGGATGCGGAAGCCGCCCTTGTCGCGACGCCCGCCCCCGTACGGCCGCCCCTTCTCGTCCGTGCCGAACGCCTGTTCGAGCCAC
>JBEKGQ010000172.1:0-10882 GCA_050012715.1 Polyangiaceae bacterium | reverse complement strand
AGGGCGGCGCCGAGATCGAGCCAGCCGCGGGTATTGCCGAAGGGGTCGAAGAGGACGGTGCAGGTCGTCGCGCCGAGCTGCAGCGCCGGCAGGGCGTCGTCGAGCCGCGACGCGAGCAGGTAGGCGTGGCCGGCGAGCGACCCGGTGGGCATGTTCGGGACGAACGGGGGAACGCCGCCAAACGCGGCGAGGGCTTCGACCGCCGCGAGCCCTTGCTCGCGGGTGCTGGCCGGCGCCGCCCAGGCCGCGATCCACAGGTCGCCGACGTACGCGGCGCTGGTCTTCGCGCGCCACGCCTCCAGCCACGACCGCCGCTGCTCGTCGAGCTGCGCCGGCGCGAGGCCGCCCGTCCGGGCCTCGATGGCGAGCATCTCCGGGATGGGGTCGAGGAAGATGGAGACGTTGTCGACCCGGTGACTCGGGGCCCACGCGTCCTTCCGCGCCAGGTAGGCCTCGGCGACGGCGCGGGCCCCCTCCGGCCTCCCCGTCTCCTCCGCCGTGCGCGCCAGGAGCGCGAGCGTCGACGCGTGCGCCTGCGCCCCAGGCTCGGCGGCCAGGGCGCGCTCCGCCTCTCCGAGTCGCTGCTCGGCCTCGGTGAAGTCCCCCGCGGTGAGCGCCAGCAGGGCGCGGTCGAGGGGCTCGACCTTGGCCCGGTGGGCCGGCCCGACGCGCGCCCACTTCTGCTCGAGCGCCGCGCGAATGGTGGCCGCCGGCTTTCCCTGACCGGCGAGCGCCCGCGCCAGGTAGTCGTAGGCGTACCAGTCGTCCGGGTCGCGGCTCAGCCACGTGCGGACGCGCGCCTCCTCGGAGGCGCACCGGCCCTGCTGCTCGTCGAGCTCGGCGAGGTACCAGAGCGGCTCGGTCGCCGTGCGCGAGCGCTCGAGCACGCCTTCGAGGCTCGCGCGCGCCTCGTCGAAGCGACCCATGTACGACAGGCATCCTCCCTTGCTCGAGCCGGCGAGCGCGAACCCCGGGTCGAGCGCGCTCGCCGCGTCGAACGCCGCGAGCGCGTCCGCGAGGTCACCCCGGTCGTAGCGGACGCTCCCGAGCACGTACGCGAGCTCCGCGTCGAGCGGCAAGCGCGCGTGGAGCGCTTCGAGCCGGTGGATCGCCTCGAGCGGATCGCTCGGGTCGCTCTGGAGATACGGCGCGAGGGCGTCGAGCAGCGCGGCGTCCCGGTCGTCGAGCGTCGAACGGTTGCGCACCGCCTGCATGAACGTCGATCGAACGAGGCCCTCGTCGACGCTCTCGAGCGACCGCATGAAGGCGAGCCGCAGGAAGCCCGCGGCGAGCGTCGGGTCGCGTTCGGTCGCGGTCGTGAGCGCGGTCATCGCCGCGTTCCAGTCCGCGTCGCGGAAGCTCCGCTGGAACGAGCGGTAGGCGGCGAGCGCCTCGGGCACCGTGGTCGCCGGCGGCGGAAGCTCGGTGATGGCGGTGGCGCTCGGCGTCGCGGCCGCGGACGCGACGAGCGCCACATCGGCCCCCGGTCGCGCGGCCCGGCTCGCGTAGAACGCCAGGAGCGCCGCGGCCACGACGCCCACTCCGACCGCCGTCAGCAGCTCGCGGCTGCCGCGAGACGGTGGCCGCGGGTGCTTGCTCGGCAGCGTCGTCGGCTCGTCGGTCACCGGCACGACCGGCAGCAGGTTCGGCGTATCCATCGGCGGCGCCGGGTCGGTCTTCGTCGTCGCCGCGATCTGGAGATCCGCCCAGCTGCGGCGCGAGCTGACGGCGATGACCTCGAGCGCGTTCGCGACCGACTCCATCGCGTCGAAGCGGTCTGCCGGCGCCTTCGCGAGCGCCTTCACGAGCGCGGCGTCGACGATCGACGGGAGCGCCGGGAGCAGCACGGACGGACGTTCGGGCGTCCTCTCGAGGATGGCGAGGACGAGCTGGAAACCGTCGACGCCCTTCGGCCACGGCAAGCGGCCCGTGAGGAGCTCGTACGTGGTCACCGCCCAGGAGAACTGATCCGCCCTCCCGTCGACCGGCTCGCCCCGGAGCTGCTCGGGCGACAGGTACCACGGCGTGCCGACGATCCCGCCCTGGTACGACTGCGTGATCGCCTGCGTCCGCGCGTCCTCCGGCGACGCCGTCGGGTGGAGGTCGACGCGAAGGCGCTTCGCGATGCCGAAGTCGAGCACCTTGACCACGCCGTCGTTGCGCACCATGACGTTCTCGGGCTTCACGTCGCGGTGCACGAGACCTCGCTCGTGCGCGGCCCCGAGAGCGCGCGCCGCGTCCATCATCCAGCGGAGCTTGATCTCCCAGCGGATGGCCGGATCGTTCACGAAGGCCCGCAGGCTCCTCCCCACGACGAGCTCCATCGCGATGTAGAGCTGCCCGTCGGCCTCGCCGACGTCGAAGACGGAGACCGCGTTCGGATGATCGAGCGCCGCCGCCGCGCGCGCTTCCTGCAGGACGCGGCTCGAAGGGTCAACCGACGAGTCGGGCTCGCTCGACGAATCGGGGCGAAGCACCTTGAGCGCCACGCGCCGGTTCAGCCGCGGATCGTGCGCGCGATAGACGCGCGCCATGCCGCCCTTTCCGAGCAGCTCCTCGACGATGTACCGATCGAAGCGGTCGCCAGGCGACAGGCTCATGCGCCCCCGCCCCCGAGGCTAACGCGCTCGCAGCCGCGCCGCGACCTCGGGCGTTCGTCGCGCCGCCTCAGAGGTCTGGAGCTCGCCGGCGACGCCCGCCGCCGACGGGACGTTGTTGCGGGGCGTCGCGTACTCCAGGCGTAGGTTGTCGTCGGTGGAGATGAGCGACTCGCGGGTCAGGCCGCCTTTTTCGCACACGTCGTCGATGAACGCGTCCATCGTCTCGTCCGCGAGAACGAGGTCGCCGAGATCCGCGTCGCTCCTCGCGCGCAGCGGCTCGGCCCCGAGGACCATGACCCCCTGGCCGCGGATGAAGAACGCGGCGTGAGGAAAGACGGCGCGCGCGGTGGCCATCTGGCTCGCGACCTCGCGCATGGTCGTGTGGTGGAGCTGGATCCACTGGGAGAGGACGCCGCCCGGTGTGAGCTTCGACGCGGCGATCTCGTAGAACTCCCGGTTGTAGAGGTTGGCCGCGCCGGAGAACCAGATGCTGGTCACCTCCACCGTCACGAGGTCGTAGCGCTCCTTCTCGACGAGCAGGAGGTTCCGCCCGTCCTCGAGGCGAACGCGGACCCGCGGATCGTCGAGAACGCCGCCGTTGACCCCGCCGAAGAAGCTCTGCGCCGCGGTCACGATCCCCGGCGACAGCTCGGCGACGTCGATGCGCTCGAAGGGAAAGTGCGCCGTCTCCTCGAGGGTGACCCCCGTCCCGAGGCCGATGACGAGCGCGCGGCCGAAGCGCGGGACGAACATGGCGGGGACGTCGGCGAAGCCGCGCTGGGGCGCCATCTGCCAGGCGGTGTCGCCCTGGTACTTGCCATTGGTCCAGAGCGTCGTCGTATCGCCCTTCCGGGTCACCGTGACGACGCCTCCGTGGAGGTCCTCGTCGATCCAGAGGACGCGGCCCTGCTCGGGCTGGCGCTCGAAGTACACGTTGGCCCCGCTCGACAGGCGGGCGAGGTCCCACCGCGGAACGAAGAGGACGAAGAGGCTCGCGCCGAGCGCCACGACGCCGATCCAGCGCTGGCGGTGCGTCCCGACGACGAGCGCCGCTGCGGCGTAGGCGAGGGCGATCGCGCCGCACGCGCGCTGGGAGCCGAACGCCGGCAGGAGGACGAACCCCGCCACGAGCGATCCGGCCATCGACGCCACGGTGTTGACCGCGGTGGCGACGCCGATGCGCGCTCCGCGATCGGCGCGCGGCGCGAGCGCGGCGAGGACGAGCGGGAACGTCATCCCCATGCAGGCCGCGGGGAGGCCCATGGCGAGCGCGGCGACCAGACCCCGCACGACCTCCCGCTGCCACCACGCGGGGACCACGGGTCCGACCGCGACGAAGAGGTCCGGCAGGCGGTCCCACACCGGGAGGCACGCCGCGAGCACGAGACCCGAGATCGCCAGGCTCGCCGAGAGCGCGGCGGGTCCGGCGCGCCCTTCGAGCGCGCGTGACGCGCTCGCTCCGGCGGCAAGCGCCACCAGGAAGACCGCGAGCACCAGGCCGAACACGTAGACGCTGGTCCCGTCCACCAGCGCGAGCAAGTGAACGAAGACGACCTCGCTCGCGAAGACGAGGAGCCCCGAGGCCCCCGCCGCCACGAAGACGCCGAGCGGGACGGCGCCGGCGCTCGATGGTTGCGCCGCGGGTGGCGTCGCCTCGGCCTCGCTCGCCGGCGCACTGGCGGGCGCTCCACGCGCGAGCAGCATCGCCGTGGCGCCGATGGCCGCGCTGACCAGCGCGCCCGCGCGCAGGCTCGTCGCGAGCCCGAGCGCCGGGAGAATCGCGTACGCGCCGAGCAGGGCTCCCACCGCGCCGCCGGCGGTGTTCGCGGCGTAGAGCGACGCCACGCGGCGGGCCCCGTCGTCGGTCGCCCCCGCACCGGCCGCGGCGACGCGGGCCACGAGCGGCAGCGTGGCGCCCATCGCCACGGTTGGCAGCAGCACCACCGCGGCGGCGAGGCCGGTGCGGACGAGCTCCAGCGTGGCGAGGGAGCTCGTCCCGCCGGCCATCGACGCGTAGAGGCGCGTGACCCCGCCGAACAGCCAGGGCGCGACCGCGCACAGCGCGCCGACCGCGACCTCCAGCGCGCCGTACACGAGGAGCGGTCGCTTCACCCGGGCGTCGAACCGCGCCGCGGCCATCGCCCCGAGCGCGAGGCCGCCCATGAACGCGACCAGCACCGCGCTCGACGCGTGCGCCGTCGCCCCGAACGCGAGCGACAGGTACTTGAAGAAGATCACCTCGTCGACCAGCCCCACCGCGCCGGAGGCGAAGTAGAGGAGCCCCAGCACCGCGAACGGCGCGACGGAGAAGAAGCGTTGGCGTTCGGTGCGTCCCACAGTCCCTCAGGGGCGCGCATCGTATGATAGGGTTGCCAGCGTGAGCGAGGCGCTCGTCGGCGAGGTCGTCGACACCCGGTACGAGCTCCGGCGCCTCATCGCGCGTGGCGGCATGAGCCTCGTCTACGAGGCGCACCACAAGTTCACGCGTCGCGCGGTGGCGCTCAAGCTCCTGCCGGGCGACCTGCGAGGAAAGCGCGAGATCCGCGGGCGGCTCCTGCGCGAGGCGTACGCGCTCGCGGCGGTACGCCATCCGGGGTTCGTCGAGGTGCTCGACGCCGGCGTCTGCGGTGAGCACGGCCCCTACGTGGTGCTCGAGATGCTCGAGGGTCGCACCCTGGACGGCATCCTCGCCGCGCGCCGCCGCCTGCCGATCGCCGACGTCGTGCAAGTGGCCCGTCAGGTGTGCGACGCCGTCGCCCACGCCAACGCGCGCGGCGTCGTGCACCGCGACGTGAAACCCAGCAACGTGTTCATCGCGCGCAGCGAGATCGGCGAGGAGACGGTGAAGCTCATCGACCTCGGCGTCGCGCGCGTCGACGAGGAGAAGCTCGCGGAGCACGATCGCAAGCTGACCCAGGCCCACGAGGTGGTCGGGACGCCGGAGTACATGGCGCCCGAGCAGCTGTGGGGGCGGGCCGTCGACGCGCGCACCGACGTCTACGCCATCGGCATGTCGCTCTTCGAGTGCCTGACCGGCGAAGTGCCCTACGTCGGCTCGTACCCCGACGTGCTCGTGCAGGTCTCGAACGCGACCGAGCCGCCCAGCGTCCGCGACGGGCGCCCCGAGGTGTCGGCGGCGCTCGCGGTCGTCATCGAGACCGCGCTGGAGAAGGAGCCCGCGGCGCGGTTCCAGACCGCGGCGGAGCTCGGGCGCGCGCTGGTCGCCGCCAGCGGCCTCGCGCCGGCCCGGTCGACGCTCCTCTCCGCCTCGTCCGAGGAGTCGCCCGACAGCGTCGACGGCCTCGAGGTCGCCGCCGCCGCCGACGACGACGAGCCGGAGCGCGCCATCCGCCTCGTGCGCCGCAAGGTCCCTCGCGCCGGCGACGAGCGGCCGAGCGCTGCGCCGTCCGCGCATCGACGCCATTTTCCGCGGGCGCCGTACGTGACGCCGGTGCTCCTCATCTCCGATACCGGGAGCGAGACCGAGGCCCGCAGCGAGGAGATCAGCGAAGAGGGGATGCTCGTGATCACGCCGCTCCCGTTCGCGCTGGGAGCCCCGGTGCAGATGCGCTTCGCGAGCCCGGTGACGGGCGACATGCTCCTGCTCGACGGGAGCGTCCGCTGGACCCGCGAAGGAAGGGGGCGCAGCGCCATCGGCCTCGAGTTCGCGTACGTGCCGCAGGAGCTCCGGGGCGCGGTCGCCCAGTACATCGCGATGGTGCCCGTCGCGGAGGAATAGGTATGCCCGCGAAAGGCGCCAGCCGGGTCGCCCTCCGTCTCTTCATGGCGCACGGGCTCGCCTATCCCATCGCCACCGCGTGGGCCTTCGCGACGGTGCCCCTCTTCGTCGTCGCCGTCGCCTCCGAGGTCGGCCTCACCCTCGACGACGCGACGGTGGCCCATCGCGTGCTCCTGCGCGTGGCGTGGCCGGCCGCCGTCTCGTTCATCCTCGTGCACCTCGCCGGCGTCCTCTGGGCGTTCGACCGCAACGAGCCACGCGGGCGCCGCGCCTTCACCCTGTCCCTCCTCGCCCTGACCGCCGTTCCCGTCGTAGGCGGCGGCGTCTCGTGGATCTGGCTGATGACGCGCTGACGCGACTGTCACCACTCCTGCTTCTGCCGAGGGAGCTCTCAGAGCGCGTCGGCGCAGCAGCGGACGCCGGTCTGTAGCTCGTGGAAGTGCTCGTCGTGCGCGGTGGTGGCCGGCCGGCAGCGATCGCGCGCCGCCATCCACCAGCCGCCCTTCAAGGCCGAGCGCCACTCGCCCCACGTCCGGTCGCGGTAGACCCATTCGTCGACGTTGCCGCTCATGTTGCGCACGCCGAAGGGGCTCACGCACCGGTCGAGCTTGTCCGCCGGCTCCCGCTGATCGCGCAGCTTGCCGGTGTTCGTGTCGGTGAGGTCGCCCTTGTCGTAGTTGCAGATGCTCGGATCCCGGTCGAGGCCCGTCGGGTACGCGAGCATCTGCTCGCCCTCGCACGCGAACTCCCACTCGGTCTCCATGCACAGGCGCTTGTTCGAGTGCTCGCAGGTGTCCTTCGCCTGGGTCCACGACGCGTCGCTCACCGGCAGCGCGTCGGTCGATGTCGCGAGCTCGTCGCGGTCGATGCAGAAACGCTTGTGTACGCGCTCGCCGACGCACACGCTCGGCGCGAACTTGGCGCAGCGCGCCAGCTTGTTCGAGGGCGGGTCCTCCCACTCGACGCAGTCCTCCTTGACCTCCGTGCAGTATTCGCCCTCGACGAGCACCATCTTGTCCGGGCAGGACGGGTGCGCCGACGCCTGGGTGTCGGATGGGGACTGCGGGTCCTTCGCAAGGCTGTAGAGGCCGAGGTGCGGAGCCGGAGGCGGCTCGCCTTGCGCCACTGCGGACGACGCGGCGGTTGGCGCCGGGGCCGACGATCCGGGCGCGGCCGCCAGCCGCGGCAGAGGTGGACCTTCGGGCCCGGGGCCCGTCTCCGACCGGGTGGCGCACGCCGCGAGCGAGGCGGCGACGGCGACGACGGTCAGGGCGATGGAGACGACGCGATTCATGGGTACTTCGGACTCTAGGTTAATGCTCGTTCCGTGCCCAAGTAAGAGGCCGTGTTTCCCGCGGGGAATCGCGGTTTGGATTGGACGAAACACCAGGGCGGCGTAGTCATGGGGCCGCGAACCGTGCGCGATCCGCGAAGGCGATTGCGCGTATGCTCGGGGCCTTTCGATGCGTCATTCCTTTCCCGCCGCCACCGTTCAGACAATGGCGCTCCTCGCGCTGGCGGCAGGTTGCGCGTCCGGCTGCGAGACCAGCGCTCCGGCCTCCACCGGACCCGTGGATCGCGCGGCCCACACCGCCCGCGAATGGACCGGATCGCGCGAGACCCCGGCCGCGCCCGTGGCCGCCGGGACGCCGTCCGTGTCGAAGGGCACCTGGGTGCTCCACGTGGGTGACTCCTTCGTGCACGCGTCGCTCTGGCAGAATCTGCGGCCCCGGTTCGCCGCGACGGGCACCGAGTACGTCGTGGAGGCCACGACGTCGACCTACACGACGACGTGGGCGAACGACGACGAGCTCGAGAAGTGGCTGAACCGCCGCCCGTCGCTCGTCCTGGTGACGCTCGGCGCGAACGAGGTCGACATGCCGGTTCCCGAGGAGCACGCGCATGCGGTGGAGCAGCTCGTCCGCAAGATCGCGGCGGCGTCGACGTCGTGCGTCTGGATCACGCCGCCCATGTGGAAGAAGGACAGCGGCATCCTGCAGGTCATCCACGACCACAGCGCGCCGTGCCTCTTCTTCGACAGCGACGCCGTGACGGGCGGCCTGCACGACGACGAGCGCCAGCGGGATCACATCCACCCCAACGAGCGGGGGGGTGCGCGATGGGCCGGCGCCGTGTGGGACTGGCTGCAGGACCACCGCGATGCCGGCCGGCCAGCGTGGGCCCTCGTGCCGTACGAGCAGCGGGGTTCCTGATCCGCCCACGCGTGTCCGCCCGGTCGACGGGGGTCATCCGGGCGTGATGAGACGTTCCCGGGGTTGCGGGGGAGATGTTTCGCACGCTAAGTGTCTTTGCCGGGAGCGCGCATGATTTCCTTCGAGCCCACCGAGGACCAGAAAATGGTGCGCGATTCCGTCGCGCAGTTCGCGCAGCGGACGCTCCGTCCGCGCATCCGCGAGTTCGAGAAGACTCGGAGCTTGCCCGACGACGTGCTCGAGGCGGCGCACGCGATGGGGCTTCCGCTGGCGGCGTTCCCCGAGGCGGTCGGCGGCGCGGGCCTCGGCGTCGTGACGCAGGTGCTCATCGAAGAAGAGCTGGCGTACGGCGATCCGGCGGCGGCGTTCGCCCTCTCGGGACCCGGCGCGTACGGATGGGCTGCGCTGCACTTCGGGGGACCCGAGGTCGGCAAGAAGCTCCTCGCGCCTTTCGCGAGCGAAGGAGCCCACGCGCGCTTCGGCGCGGTGGCCTGGGGCGAGCGGCAAGTGTCGCGCGATCGCCCGGGCCTCGTGACGATCGCCGAGCGCGCCGGCGCGGGGTGGAAGCTGCGCGGCGAGAAGTCTTACGTGCTGCACGCCGAGCGGGCGGAGAGCTTCGTCGTGTTCGCGCAGGTCGATCCCGCGAAGGGCTGGGACGGCCTCGGCGCGTTCGTCGTTCCGCGCGACGCCAAGGGCCTGCGCGTCCTGCCGCGACTCGACACGCTCGGGCTCGACGCCGCCAGCTTCGGCGGCATCGCCCTCGACGACGTCGAGGTGCCCGACGACGCGCGCCTGTCGCAGGGCGGCGACGTGAAGCGCCTCGTCGCCTTCTTCGCCACCCAGGCCCTCTTCGTCGCGGCGCGCGCCGTCGGTCTCTCGCGCGCCGCCTTCGAGACGACGCGCGACTACTGCGAGCAGCGCAAGGCCTTCGGAAAGCCCATCGGCCACTTCCAGGCGGTCGCCTTCACGCTCGCCGATCGCAGCATGGACCTCGAGGCCGCGCGCGCGATGATCTGGCGCGCCGCCTACCACTGGGACGCCGCCGGTCACGGCGCCGACCCAGCGAAGAGCGAGCCGGACGTGCGCGCTTCGCTCCAGAAAATAGCCTGGGGCGTCTCCTTCGCGCTCGAAGCGGCGATGCGCGCGGGCGACGACGCGGTGCAGCTCCACGGTGGCTCCGGCTTCATGCGGGACTACCCGGTGGAGAAGTGGATGCGCGACGCGAAGCAGCTCCAGCTCTGCGCGATGACCGCCGAGCACGCCGACCAGCTCGCGACCCTCCTCGCGCTCGATCGCCCCCTCGATCCCGCGCTCGTGCTGCCCAGCGCCGAGTCGCAGAACGTCTTTCTCTGAGCGCGCCGCGAGCGCCACCGAGCACCCAGGAAAAGCGCCATGACCATCGAGTTCTCCCTCAGCCCGCGCCAGCTCGAGATGCAGGCGATGATTCACCAGTTCGCCGCGACCATCATCCGGCCGCAGGCCCTCGCGTGGGACCGCGCGCACGGCGTGCCGCACGACTTCCTGCGCCAGATCGTCATGATGTCGCAGACCTTCGGCAGCTCCGTCGCGATGGGCCCCGGCGCCGGCGACGCGAAGGTCACCGAGATGGACGCCGAGACGCGCAAGAAACGGCAGATCGCGCTCACGACGATCATCAGCGCCGAGGAGCTCTCGTGGGGCGATGCGGGGCTGCTCCTCTGCGTGCCGGGCCCGGGGCTCGGCGGACCGCCGGTGCGCGCGAGCGGCACGCCGGAGCAGAAGAAGCGCTTCTTCGCGATCTTCGACGACATGTCGACCGACCTCAAATGGGGCGCCTACGCGCTCACCGAGCCTGGCGCCGGCAGCGACGTCGCCGCGATCCGCACGAGCTGCCGCAAGGACGGCAAGCACTGGGTCCTCAACGGACGCAAGTGCTTCATCACGAACGGCGCGCGCGCGTCGTGGAACGTCGTCTTCGCGACCGTCGATCCCGCGCTAGGCCGCGGTGGTCATCGCGCGTTCGTCGTCGAGAAGGGCACGCCCGGCTTCAGCGTCGGCAAGATCGAGGACAAGATGGGCCTCCGCGCGAGCGAGACGGCGGAGCTCGTGCTCGAGGACTGCCGCGTGCCGGAGGAGAACCTGCTCGGCGGCGAGGCGAGCTACCACACGAAGGAGGGCTTCATGACCGCGATGAAGACCTTCGACAACACGCGCCCGCTGGTGGCGGCGATGGCGATCGGCATCGGCCGCGCCGCGTACGACTACGCGGTCTCGTTCGTGAAGGAGCACTACGTGCTCTCGCGCCCCATCCCGCGCTACGCCGCCATCGCGGAGCGCCTCGCGCGCGTCGG
>JBEKGQ010000171.1:0-21236 GCA_050012715.1 Polyangiaceae bacterium | reverse complement strand
ACCTCGTGGGAGCGGACCTGAGCGGCGCGAAGATGAAGGGCGCTCTGTTCACCAAGGCGGCGCTGTCGCGCGCGTGCTTGCGGGCCATGGACCTCGAGGGCGCCCACTTCGACATGGCCAGGCTCGACGACGCGGATCTCGAAGGGGCGTCGCTCGTCCGGACGACGTTCGCGGGGGCCGATCTGACCGGCGCCATCCTCCGCGGCGCGAAGATCCGCGACGCTGCCTTCCCCAAGGCCAGACTCGTGGGCGCCGACTTCACCGGCGCGGAGCTCGTGGGGGTCCTGCTGTCCAAGGCCGACCTGCGGGGCGCGAAGCTTCCGCGCGAGATCCAGCGGACCCTCTTCGACGGCGCCATCCTCGGCAGCGTCGACCTCAAGGGGGCTTCACTCCAGCGCTCGGAGCTCGAGGGGATGGACCTGTCCAGGATCGATCTGGAAGGGGCGAACCTCACCGGGTCGTCGCTCCAGGGAGCGTGCCTGCGCGGCGCCAACCTGCGTGGGGCAAAGCTCGAGCGATGCGTCCTGTCCCGGAGCGATCTCACGGGGGCCGACTTCACGGGCGCCCACCTCCGGTCGTGCGTCCTGACCGAGGCCGTTCTCCAGGGCGTCGACCTGTCCGGCCACGATCTGACGATGGTCGTCATGCAGAGGGCGAACCTGCGCGGTGCGAAGCTCGCCGGTGCGCGCATCGAACGATGCATTCTCGACGGCGCCGACCTCAGCGGCGTGGATCTGACGCGGGCCATGCTCAAGAGCGTCGTGATGAGGAAGGCCATCGTCGACGAGCTCGTCATCGACAAGGCGACGTTCACGGCGGTCGACTTCTCTGGCGTGGATCTGAAGAAGCTGCGCCTCAGGGGGATGACCATGCACCGTTGCCTCTTCAAGGGCGCCGACATGTCGGGCATGGACCTCTCCGTCGGCGACTTCACGGACTCCAACTTCATCGGAGCCGACCTCCGCAAAACCAGGTTCGACGGCAGCATCCTTCACCGCGCCAAGTTCATGGGCGCCAGGCTCGAGGGCGCGAGCCTGCACGAGATCAACGCCAAGGGCGCCTTCTTCGGCGAGGCCAAGCTCGAGGGAGCCAGGCTGACGAAGGCGAAGCTCCGGAACGCGACCTTCACCGAGGCCGAGATGGCGAACGCGAACCTCGCCGGGAGCGACCTCCGCGAGACCATCTTCGTGCGGGCTCGCGCCCAGAGCGCGAGTTTCTTCGGTGCGAAGCTCGATCACGCCGACCTATCGCACGCCAACGTCACCGCAGCGGACCTCCGTGCGGCGAGCCTCGTCCACGCCAACCTGCACGCCCTCCGCGACCAGGACGCGCTCTTCACCGACGCCGAGCTGACGGGAGCCCGGCGCACGGACCTCGACCGCCTCGAAGCCGAGGTCTGGTTGCCACCGACCTCCCCGTGACCGGACCCTGTGACAGGAGATGCCATGAGCAGCGCCGCCAAGAAGCACGTCCACGATTTTCCCCTGCGCCAGCCCGGTGCCTACCTCGGCCCGGGGCGGGTGGTCGTCGTCATGCCGCACGAGGTCGAGGTCGAGGTCCGCAGCGGCGAGCGCACCCGCGCGCAGATGGCGCTCTCCGTCGCCTACGAGCCCTGCGTCGGTGACGTGCTCCTCGTCATCGGGACGGGCGACGAGCACTACGTCATCGGCGTCCTCCACGGCAGCGGGAAGACCTCGCTCGCCTTCGAGGGCGCGGTCGACCTGCGCGCGACCGGCGGACCGCTGACGCTCTCCAGCGACACGAGCGTCGTCATCCACGGGCCGGAGGCGGAGATCCACGCGGGGAAGCTCCAGGTGCTCGCGGGCGCGGTGGTGGAGAAGCTCGGCTCGCTCTACCAGCGCGTCCGCGAGACGCTCGACGTCCACGCGGGGAACACGCACACCGTCGTCGACGACGCGTCCTTCATGACCGCCAAGAACGCCTCCATCGTCACGGAGGAGACCATGAGCATCAACGGCAACGAGATCCACCTGGGCTAGGAGAAGCCATGCTGCCTGCGTCCAACAGCGGCGTCGGGATGAACATGGGGTTCCCCGACGTGTGCGTCACGCCGGTCGGCCCCGTACCGACGCCCATCCCCTACCCGAACATGGCCCTGAACGCGACCGCGGTGCCCTTCGCGGCCACCGTCCTCATCTCGTTCGTGCCGGGCCTCAACATCGGCGCGGAGATGCCGATGACGCTCGGCGACCAGGCCGGCGTCGAGAGCCCGTTCATGGGCCCCGGCCGTTACACCACGGGCAACCCCACCGTGATGGTCGAGGCGCTCCCGGGGGTGAACCTTCTCTGCCCCACGACCGGCAACGACTTCATCAACGCGCTCGGCGCCGTCACGGTCCCGAGCATCACGAACGTCTTCTTCACTCGCGCCGGCGGGCCGCGGGGCGCGATCGACGCCGCCGCGATGGCCGAGCTCTCGCGCGCGTTCGACGTACCCGCGCCGGCGGAGGTGCTGTCGCCGGAAGGCGTCGCCCTGGTCGGGATCCCGGTCTTCTCGCCCGGCGTCCCCGCGCGCGTCTACAGCGCGGTGTCGCGGTGGGGAGGCGACCGCGTCCGTGCCCTCGTCGTGGACCTCCGCGGCTGCCCGGGCGGGGAGCTCACGTCGGCGCTCGAGCTCGCGGGCGACTTCCTCCCCGAGGGGGCGGCGATCCTCACCGTGACCGACGGCCAGGGCGACGATACCGTCTACCGCGCGCGCGGGGTCCACCCTTACCGCTTCCCGCTCGTCGTCCTCGTCGACCGCGGAACCGCCTCCGCCGCCGAGGTGTTCGCCGGCGCGCTGCAAGCCCACGGGCGCGCCGTCGTCGTCGGCGAGCGCACCTTCGGCAAAGGCACCGCGCAGACGCTCATGGGCGGCCTCGCCGAGCCCGGCGCGAGCTACGCGACGGTAGCCACATTGACCCTTCCCGACGGCGAGCCCCTCGAAGGACGCGGCATCCGTCCCGACGTCGAGGTCCCGCCGGGGGATGCGCTCGCCATCGCGCGGGCCGCCATCGCGACACTCTTCAGTGAGCAGGTGTAGGCCATGAAAAAGATCGAAGTCTCCCTGCGTTCTCCGGACTTCAGCGCCGATGCTCTCCAGGTCGGCAAGGTCCGCGGCCGCGAGGCGATCTCGCAGCCCTTCGAGTTCACCGTCGACGTCGTCTGCGAGGACCCGGAGAGCTTCGACTTCGACCTCGTCGGCAAGCGGGCATCGCTCGTCTTCCTCGTCGACGGCGCGCCCGAACGGACCGTCGCCGGGATCATCTCCCACACCAGCGAGAGCTTCTCGACCAAGCGAGGGCACAGTGCCGCCGGGTACCGCCTCGTGCTGGTGCCCGAGCTATGGCGGCTCGGCCTGGCCCATGCGCACCAGGTCTTCCTCGAGAAGTCGATTCCGGACATCGTCCAGCAGAAGCTGAAGGACGCGGCGCTCCTCGACTTCGACCTGCGCCTCTCCGGGACGTACGGACCGAAGGCGATGGTGGTCCAGTACGACGAGACCGATCGCGCGTTCGTCAACCGGCTGACCGAGAACCAGGGCATCAGCTACTACTTCCGGAACGCCGACGGCATCGAGAAGCTCGTCTTCACCGACGACCCAACCGGCTTTGCGGCGGTCGAGGGCCACCCCTCGGTGGCGGTCCGCCTCGGGGCCGACGAGACCGACGTGTACGAGCTCCAGCGCGAGCGCACCGCGATCTCGAAGACGTGGAAGGTCCAGGACTACAACCATCACCTGCCGCTCCTCGACATCGTTGGCACCTTCACGGAGAGTCACGGACTGTCCGCGGAGGTCGTCGAGTTCGGACCCTACGTCCTCACTCCGCAGGAGGCCCAGGCGCTGGCCAAGAGGCGGGCGGAGGCGCGAGTCGCCCAGACCGACTACTACCGGGGAGCGAGCGACCGATGCTGGTTCCCGGCGGGCGCGCTCGTGAAGCGCGAGGGGGACCCACGGGTCCCCGAGAGCACGCCGCTACTTCTCGTCGAGGTGGAGCACGACTTCGTGCAATCGACGTCGGCCGCCGATCGCAACACGATCGAGACGACCTACCGGAACGAGTTCCGGGCCGTGGACGGACAGCGAGCCTACCGCCCGCCCCTCGTCACCCCCCGGCCGAGGATCGACGGCGTGCTCACCGCCACGGTGGAGCCGCTGCAACCACCCGGCGGCAACCCCACCACGGTCGTCCCGACCATCGATGCCGCCGGGGATTACACCATCCGCTTCCACTTCGACCCGGCGCCGAAGTACCCGGCCCCGGGCTCGCGCGTCCGGTCTTCGCTCCCCGTGCGGCGGATGCAGGCCCTCGCCGGACCCAACTACGGCATCCACTTTCCCCTTCGAGGAGGCATCGAGGTGTTCGTGGTGTTCATCGGCGGGGACCCCGATCGCCCCATCATCGCCGGCGCCGTGCCCAACGCCATCACGACCTCCCCGAGCACCCAGACCAACGCCCTCCAGAGCGTGATGAGGACGCAATCGGGCATCACGATGACGTTCAAGGACGACGGGAGCTCGTAGTCGCCGACGCGCTCCGTCTTCGACGCCGTCCCCGCACGCTCTCGCCGCGGGAGCCACGCGACTGCGACGAGGACCGACGGGGGAGCGCTCACTGGGCGAGCAGCACCATCGCCTCGGCGCCGACGTTGCGCCTGGGCGAAGGAACCTCGGGTACTGTGCCGGGGCATGACCGAGAAGGTGAGGGTCGAGTTCGAGCTCGAGATGGGCGATCAAGGCGTCCGGGTCGCCCTCAACGTCCCGGTGGCGCCGATGCCCGCGCGGCGGATGCTCCCCGTGTTCCAGGGGTTGACCCAGCAGGTCCTCGACGTGGCCGTCGCCGCGGTCGAACGAGCCGGCGAAGCGGTGAGCTGCAAGGCGGGCTGCGGCGCGTGCTGCCGGCACATCGTGCCGATCTCGATGACCGAGGCGCGCCAGATCGAGGCGCTGGTCCGCGCGATGCCGGAGCCGAAGCGCAGCGAAATTCGCGCGCGCTTCGCCGACGCGGTGGCCAGGCTCGACGCCGCCGGGATGCTCGAGGACGTGCGCACGCTGGACGCGCTGCCCGAGGAGCGGCACCGGACGTTGCACTCGCGCTACTTCGCGCAGCGCATTCCGTGCCCCTTTCTCGAAGAGGAGTCGTGCTCGGTCCACCCGCAGCGTCCGCTCATCTGCCGCGAGTACCTGGTGACGTCACCTCCCGAGCTGTGCCGCGACGCGCCGGGGAAGGCGACGACGGTCAGGCTGTCCGGCTTCGTGTCGCACGCGGTCACGACGCTCGAGGGCACGAACGCACGCGACTCACGTCTGGCGCTCGTCCTGGCGCTCGAATGGTCGGAGGCGCACGCCGGCGACGAGGAGAAGCTGCGCCCCGCGGTCGAGTGGATCGACGCGGTGCTCGAGAGAATCTCCGGCAAGCCCGTCCCCGCCGGTGCCGGAGCGACCGGGGACTAGAAGAGGAGCTTCGACAGCACGCCCGCCATCGAGAGGGCCACGTGGGCCATCGTCCCGAGCGCGATCGCGAGCCCGACGTTTCCGGCCGGCACGCCCGCCGGGAGCGTCGCGCTCTTGACGACGACGGTGTGGGCCCACTTGTCCCCGAGCCGCTGCTGCCGCGGCGACTTCGACATCGAGGAGTACGCCACGAGCCCGAAGAAGAACGAGTCGATGTAGTACGCGAGGTTGCGCCCGAACGCGGCGCCGACCGTGCACGGCGCCAGGTCGCTCCGGCGCACGCGGAGGCCGAGCATCAGCTTGCCGAGGGTCGTGCTTCCCAGGCCCTCGCTCAGCGTGTGGTAGGCCAGCGTCGCGGCGGCGCCGAAGAGGAGCGAGGCCGCGGTCCGAGCGCCGAGTGACTGGCTTGCCCCCACACCAGCACCACCGCTGGCCATCGGCACGAGCACGGAGGCTGCTCCGCCGATCGCGCCGCCGACGCCGCCGAGGATCATCCCGACGATCGAATCGATGATCCTCGCGCCCACCCGCACGCCGAACCCGGCGTACTCGACGCCGTCGGCCATCACGGGGAGCATCTGGGCCTCCGCGCCCGTCGGTGCGGCCGGAGGCGCGTACATCCGGTTCGGGTCGTTCATCATCGTCGGCCCCAGGTTACCCCGGGCGCTTCGCGACGGGGCGCCGAGTTGCCCGCCCTCACCAGAAGCGAAACCCGGTCGCGCACGACACGATGTTGGTCTGAAGATCGTTGGTCCGGACGTATCGCTCGACCTCGAGCTCCACGTGCAGCGCGCGGATCTCACCGCTCATCGGAAGGTCGAGCACCACCTTTCCGCCGACCGTCTGCGACTGGAGCGGGGCCAGGTCGCTGTCCGCGACGCGGAGGGAGCCGTCGTCGGGGGCCAGGATCGTGAAGAAGCTGGCTCCGGTCTGGGTGTGGAAGCGATAGAGGCCCCCGACGTAGACCTCGGGCGCGAGGCGCTGCAGCACCTGCGCCTCGACGCTGTGCGCGACGATTCCCCAGTCGTCGGCGTAGAAGCGGTAGTAGAGGCGCAGCGCGCCGTTCCACGGCAGCCACTGCGCCGCGCGCCCGACGAGCGCGTGGCGCACGCGCTCGCCCGGGAGGATCTCGGGTCCCCGGACGCCGGTGGTCAGCGGCACGCTGTTCCACGTGTTGCCGAGCGTGCCGGCGAGCACCGTGACGCCGTAGTTGACGTTGACGATGGTCGTCGGCGTCAGGATCTGCGTCATGCTGACCGCGCCCGTCGTCCCGTTGCGATCGGTGCGGCCCTCGTCGTTGCCGTGGATGTCGAACCGGTTGAACCAGTCGTAGACGTCGAGGACGCTCGCCCCGACGATGGTGGCCTGGTCGGCGAACGATCGATGAAAGCCCATCCCGCTGTGCACCGACCGGAACGGATTCTCGAGGTTGAACCCGGCGTCGAGCGTGAAGGCGGTCGCGGTCGTCGCCGCGTAGGTGGCCGCCCAGTCGAGCGACGCGCTCACGATGTGCTTGGAGGCGGACGTGAGCACGTCGACCGCGTGCGGCGAGGCGTTGCTCACGACGTCGACCGGGATCCACACCCGGTGCGACCAGCGCGGGCCCTGCGTGAAGACGATCTCGGCTTGCGGCTCGAAGATGGTCGCGCGCTCCGAGCCCGGGCTGAGCGGCGTCGGTCCGCCTTGCGCCTGGTAGCCATTCCCGAACTGATCGAATCCGGTGACGCGCGTCATCACGGACTCCAGGTGAACGCTGTCGTCGGCGCGCGCCGCCGCGGGCGCCAGGGCGAGCATCGTGATCGCGACGGCGCTCAGGCGCCGGCCGGGCTCAGGTGCGGCCGCGCCCACGACCGGGCCTCACAGCTCACCTCCGATGACGATGGCCGCGCTGCTCGGGCCGACGGAGGGTACGAGGTGAATGATCCGACCCGGCGCAAACGCCGCGTCGATGACCCCCGCGACCGACGCGGCCATTCCCGCGCAGAAGAGCCCGAGCATCCAGCGCTCCTGCGGAATCGTCGCCTGGTCCACCGCGTCCGGCGTCTGCAGGAAGACGGGAATGGTCGCGACCGTCGTGGCGGCCGGGATCGCGGCCAGGACGCCGCCGCGGGCCCACTCTCCCTCGATACCGTGCGCCAGAAGCGGCGCCAGGACGAAGCCGCTCTCCATGGCGAACCACCCGGCGATGTTCTTGCCATTGTCCGATGGGCTGTCCCCGGCCGAGGTCGCGTGGGCCGTCGTCGCCATGAGCGCTCCGCCGACGGTGAATCCGGCGACGAGGGTGGCGGCGCCGACGACGACCGCGATCGACGGGTCGGGCCCTTCGGCTCGCGCCGAGGCGACGGTCAGCGAGGCCGCGACCACGAGCACCCCCGCGAACCCCCGGCGCATCGCGCGAGCCTAGACCAATACGGGCCGGGCCGGCGCCTTGCGCGCCGCCTCGCGCGTCTCGCGCAGGACCACCTCGGTGACGAGCGCCACCGTCTGCACCGTCGGCGCGGCGCCGTAGCTCGGCGCGCGCTCCCCCGGCGCCGCCGCCACCTCGTAGCCGAAGGACGGGTGAAGCACGAGGAAGCCGTCCTCGCGCAACGTCGCGAGGTTCCGCCGGACGGCGGGAGCATCGATCATGGCCTCGTTCATCGCGGGCGCGAGGAGGACCGGGACGCGCGCGCTGACCGCGATGGCCGAGACGATGGTCGAGCAGTCACCGCGCGCGATCCGCGAGAGCGTCGTCGCCGTCGCGGGATAGACGACGACCGCGTGGGCCCACTTCGCGAGCTCGAGATGGGGCACGGGCGCCCCCGTGGCGCCGGGAGACGGCCACAAGCTGCGCACCACCGGCTCGTGGGTGAGCGCCTCGAGCGCCCGCGCGCTCACGAAGCGCAGCGCGCTCGCGGTCGCCGCGATGCGCACGCGCACGCCTTGGGCCAGCAGCATCTCGGTGAGCGCGGGAGCGTGGGCGGCGACGATTCCCCCGCTGAGGGCGAGCACCACGCGAAGCTCCTCGCCGGCGGCCGGGGGGTCGACGGAGGGCGCGCCTCCGACGAGCGCGCCGGCCTCCTCGAGCGCCGCGAGCACGCTCTCCGCGACGGCTCGACGCGCGCCTCGGAAACGGACGAGCAGACCCGCGCGTTCGCGCGGGATGCGGCACTCCTCGAGGAGCTCCCGCGCGATGACGGAGGCGGGTGACGAGAGGTGCATCACCCTCCCGCCGCCGTCGACCAGCGTCAGCTCGTCGCGTCGCTCGTAGATGCGGACGGTCGGCGCGCGCCGCAGCGTCTCGGAGCTCTTGGCGCGGCCGCGGCTCAACAGCAGCCGGCGCCGAGACCGGCGCCGAAGGGCAAGCTCGTCCCGGCGACGCTGCAGGTACCGGTCTTTCCCCCCGCGGGCCCGACGGCGCTCGCGTCCGTGCCGGCATCGGTGGCGTCGGTCCCGCCGTCCGCCGACGCCACGGCTTGCAGGCCGGCGACCGCACACCACACGAGCGGCACGGCGATGAGAAGCTTTCGATTGTGGCGAGCCCCTGTCTTTCGCATGCGAGCGACGGTATCGCCGCCGAAGTCTCGGAGCAATGGGAGGCGGGCTGAGCGGCGGCTGACACGGGGCGTCAGCCGGCGATCGAGCGATCCGTTTGCGCGAACGAGAGATACTCTCCAGGGCCCGAGCGACGGTTCACGCGACGCTCGTCCCGATCATTTCAACGGAGAGAAGCCATGAACGTCTGGAAGCCCATTGCGCTCTGCTTTGCTGCTGGATTCGTCGCCTCGGTCGGCATCCAGGTGGCGTCGGCGAACAAGAACCCCGATCCCCCGCCCAGCCTCACCGGTCCCTGTTTCGACCAGCCCAACATGGCGCACACGAAAGCGAGCATCGAGGACGCCCTGACCTACGCCGCGAAGGCGGAGCACAACAAGGGCGGCTGGCGCGACCGCGCCATGGTGGCTCTCAACACGGCGCACAACGAGATCAACGCCGGCTGCAACGTCGCCAACGGCAAGTGAAGGCGGCGCGCGTCGTCAGTCGGAGCCCACGAGGCACCCGGCCGCCGGCGCGCCGTCCTTCGGGAAGGCCCGCGCGAGCGCCCGCGCGATGCGCGCCGAGCGCTCGCGATACCCCGCGCTGCCGGGGTGAATGCCGTCCTTCGAGAACCACTCGTCCTTGACCTCGCTCGCCCAGTCGTAGACGCGCATGTTGGGATGGCGCGCGCACGCCTGGGTGAGCGCCTGGGTCCAGCTCTGCATGTGCGCGTTCTGGTAGGGCCCGCTGTCGTGGAGCGTCCGCGTCGTGGTCCAGAGCGCGGGATGGTCGGGCCCGATGAGCGCCATCATCGCGTCGATGCGCGCGCCGAGCCGGGTCACGTCGCCGCCGGTGTTGGCCGAGTCGTTGGTCCCCAGCGCGAGCACGAAGCAGCCGGCGTATCCGCCCGCGGTCTGCTGGCGGACGACCTGCGTCGCGTTGGGCTCGTCCTTGTACATCTCCACCATGCTCCGTGCGCCCCGGATCTCCGGCAGGAAACGCTGGACCCCCACCGCGCGGTAGCGCGCTCCGATCTGGTCGTCGACGTTCGGCAGGACGTAGCTCGACACGAGGCCGAGGGACGTGGAGTCCCCGACGTGGAGCACCTCGCGGCACGAGGTCATCGGCGCGCCCGGCGGCCTCGCGTCCGGAGCCGACGGAGCGGTACCCACCGCAGAAGCGACCGGCACCGCCGCCGTGGCCGAGGCGACGGGTACCTCCGCGTCGACCGCGCGCGGGGCGACCGCGGAATCCATGGCCGCGCTCCCCGAAGGCGTCCGGCAGCTGAGAGGCCCCACGCAGAGCGCCAGCGTCGCGACGGGCAGGAGCACCATCGCGCCGAGGCGCGATGCGGGAGCCCGGCGACGCATGGGCTCCTCGATCAGACGGTACGAGGCCGCGGCGAGCACGACGATCAGCGCCACCTCTATCACGCCCCGCGCCACCGGCGCGCTCGCGAGCGTCGTGTCCGGCATGAACGCCACGACCGGGAGGTGCCAGAGATAGATGCCGTACGAGCGCGCGCCGAGCCACCGCAGCGGGGCGAACCGGAGGACGCGGCCGACGACGGTCTCGGGGTGGGACGCGGCCATGGCGACGAAGGCGGTCGCCGCCGCCAGCACGACCTCTCCGCCGCGGTAGAGGAAGGAGGAATACTCGTCCGTGAGGGCGATGCAGAGCGCGACGCCCACGAGACCGAGGGCGCCGAGCACGTCGAGCGCCACGCGCATGCGCCGCGACACGGTGCCGGCGCGATCGAGCGGGAGCGCCAGCGGAGCGCGAGCGGCCAGCGGCCACGTTGCGTGCGCGCGCCGAGCCCGAGCAGCGCGAACACGACGACGGGCCACACGAGGTAGAACTGCTCCTCGATCGCGAGCGACCAGAGGTGGTCGAGCGGCCCGGGACCGCTGAACCGCGCGAAGTAGTCGTCGCCGCTGGCGATCGTCGTCCAGTTGGCGACGTAGAGGAGCGCGCAGAGCGCCTCGCGGAGCGTCGCGACGAGCTTCTCCGGTCGCGCGATGGCCGTGGTCAGGGTGACGACGGCCAGCATGAAGCAGAGCGCCGGCAGGAGGCGCCGGGCCCGCCTCACCCAGAAGCCCTTGAGATCGACTCGCCCGTGCTGCGCGACCTCCCGCAAGAGGAGCGATGTGATGAGGTACCCGCTCAGCGTGAAGAACACGCTCACCCCGAGCAGGCCCCCGCCGAGCCCGGGCACCTGCAGGTGGTAGGCGACCACCGCCGCGACGGCGATCGCCCTTATGCCGTCGAGCGCCGGGAAGTACGCCGGGCGACTCTCGGTGGCCGCGGTGCGGCGCGTGTTCTTCGGAGCGCCCACCGGGCGCGCCCACCGGCGCAGCCCCGGCTCGGGGCCGCGCAGCGCGCGCGCGGCGCCGCCCGAACGGGCGAGGACGGCGCCCCGTCGTGAGGACGGAGAGGGGAGGGCGCACGGCGAAAGGACGGTGTCGGGCGTCACGGGCAAGGCTCCTGGGACTCACCTTCAGCAAGGCGGGAACCAGGGGCGGGGCGAGCGCGCGCTCGCCGTGAAGCTCAAGCGCGACGCCGAGTTGGCGCGTTGCGGGCCACGACGCCGTCGGGAGCCTGTGTCTCGTCGCCCACTCGTTCGACTCCGGGCACCCTCAGCCGGGTCTTTTCCCGGACGCCCGCCCATGTTCATCTGAGGATGAGGGCGGCTCGGGCGAGAGCTGGGAGAGACCCTGAACCTGGGGGGGGGGAATCGTGAACGACGTCAAGGCAAAGAAGGCCTCTCCTCCGAGCGACGTTGCGCAGGCCGACACGACGCGACCCGCGTTCGATCCCGCGAAGCTCGCGCGCGAGTACGAGGCGGACCCGCCCTCGAGGCGACCGACCCCGCACGCGGGAACGGCGTACGAGGCGCTGCGCGACAGCTGCAAACCGATGCAGGCCGCGCGGGCGATCCATCAGGTGTTGCCGCAGGTCCATGCCGACAACGTCGTCGAGGTGGTGATCTCCGAGGCGCAGGTCGACGCTCTGGGCCTCCGGGGGGCGACGGGCGTCCTCGTCGCGGCGATGAACGGGTCGCGCTCCGTCCGGTCGGTCGCGGCGGTGACGCAGATCGATCTACCGACGGCGCTGCTGCGCACGGCGTTTCTCGTCGAGAGGGGCATCGTTCGCGTCGTTCGGTGAGGCGCCGGGCGACTGTGACGGAAGGGCAATCCGACTACGGCCTCCTAACGGCGCCTGACCGCCTCCATGCGCAGGTCCGGGCTGGACCAGCAGCGACCCAACACCGCCGCCCGGTGGTCACGTCACACCGGACACGGCGACACGTTCGCCTGCCACGTGCCACCATCGCACGAGACGCCCGCACCGCCGCACGACCCGCCGCATATCTGTCCCTGATTCGTGCACGGGCTCCCGGCGGCCGGCGTGGGGTAAGGGCAGCCCGGGGCGACCGGCACGCAGTACCAGCCGAGCGGCGCGGCGGGGCCGCCGAGGCCGGCGGAGCACTGGCAGAGACCCTGCGGGTACCAGCAGTCGGTGACCTGGAGCGACGAGGCGCACGCCTGCAGCCCGCCGTCCGTCAGCGCGGCGTACGAGGGCGGACACACGGTCGGCGTGCACTCGCTCGCGGGTCCGGTGACGTTCCAGCCGCTGGGGGTGCATTCGGCGATCTGGATGCAGCCCTCGTCGAAGTTCGTCCCGTACTGGCACCCGCCGGCGCCCGAGCACGCCGCGCCTTGCGCCGGCGCCTCCACGGGGCAGACCAGCGCGGCCCCGGTCCCCGAGTCCGTCCCCGCGTCCAGCGAGTGCGCGTCCGCACCGGAGTCGTACACCGCCGACTCGGCACCCGCGTCACTCGACCCGGACGCTTCTTCGGCCTTCCCGCCGCAGGCGGCGAGCAGCACGGCAAGGAGCATGCAGCCGACCAGACCTGCTCGCGTCATGCCTGCCACTCCCAGCAAGATCCCTTCCAGCTTCGACGTCAGCGATTTCGCGAGCCTCCGCCTTCCGAGCGCCGGGCCAAGATGTCGTGCTTGGCACAATCGTCGGGCATGGCGCACGCCGTCTCCTGCTGGCCGAAACGCCCGCAGCCGCAGGCCGCACGAGAACCGACCGGCATGTTCGTGATGCTTTCGTGATCCCGCGACCACGTCATTGACACACCACGCGTCCATGGCCGACCCTCGGCTGCGCCATGCAGACTTTCGGCACCGTCGGCACCTTCGCCTCGACGGCGATCGCGGCGAGCCTCGTGCGGGTCGTCAGTGTCGAAGGGACCGAACAGCTCGGGCAGCTCTACGAGTTCCGGGTCACCATCCGTCACTCCGAGCAGGCGCTGACGGAGGACCAGCTGAGCGATCTGCTGCTCGCGCCGTGCTCGATCACGCTGGAGAACGGCGATCCCATCCACGGGATCGCGCGCGAGGTCTCCATCCGCGAGAGCGTCCCCGGCCGCGGCGCGCTCTACGAGATCGTCGTGGTGCCCACGGTGTGGCTCCTCACGATCTCGAAGCTGAGCCGCATCTTCCAGCAGCTGAGCGTCGCGGGCATGGCCGCCGACGTGCTGCAGCGCTACGGCCTCACCGACCACTCGGACCTCCGCATCAGCGGCGCCCCGCGCGACTTCTGCATGCAGTACGAGGAGAGCGACTGGGACTACCTCCAGCGCTGGTTCGAGCACGAGGGCTACTTCTACTGGTTCGAGCACTCGGCGAGCGGCGAGAAGCTCGTCGTGGCGGACGACAACGCGAAGACCGCGCCCATCTCCGGCACCGCCACGCTGCCCTACCGCGAGAAGGCGGACCTCCAGCGCACGGAGGACAGCGTCTTCGACTGGCGCGGGCTCCAGCGGCGCATCCCGGCCCGGGTCATCCTGAAGGACTACAACGACCAGAAGCCGCTCCTCCCCATGGTGGGCCTGGCCGACGTGGATCGGCAGAAGGGCTTCGGCGTCTTCTTCGAGTACGGGGACAACTTCGACACGACGGACGCGGGCAACGTCCTCGCGAAGGTGCGCGCCGAGCGGATCCTGACCGAGCGGCTCACCCTCTACGGCGTCACGGACTGCACGCGCTTCCACGTCGGGCATTCGTTCGAGCTCGCCGAGCACTTCGACGAGGGACAGAACCGGAAGTACCTCATCACGGCGATCCGTCACCGCGCGGGGTTGCTCCCCTCCGAGGAGGGGGACCGCGAGGTCAGCGGCTACCGCGCCGAGTTCGAGGCCATCCCCCTCGCCACCCAGTACCGCCCGCCGCGCCGGACGGCGTGGCCGAGCGTCCACGGCGTGATGCACGGGCACATCGACTCGGACTCCGCCGGGACGTTCTCGACGCTCGACGACCAGGGCCGCTACCGGGTGCGCTTTCCCTTCGACAGCACGGGGAAGGTCGGCGAGAGCTGCTCCACGTGGGTGCGCATGGCGCAGCAGTACGCCGGCTCCGGGTACGGCTCGCATCACCCGCTGCACAAGGGCGCAGAGGTCCTCGTCGCCTTCTACGATGGCGACCCGGACCGCCCGCTCATCGTCGGCTCGGTCCCGAACCCGGTCACGCCGGGCCCGTCCACGGGGGCCAACGCCACGCAGTCGATCATCAAGACCCACTCCGGGATCCAGACGACGATGGACGACCAGGTCAAGGGCTGACGCCGAACCTCACGCGCGAACGAGCGGAGAAGAACCGATGATGAGCAACGTCGCACGGAAGCGGAGCTATACGACCTACGAAGTGGGGACGGTGCGGGCGGTGGAGGACGGGGCGATCACCGTGCTCACCCCGGACGGAGAGCTCGACGCCGAGCGCGCGGCGTCGTGCCTCGTGCCGGCGGCGGTGGGCGACGAGGTCGCGGTGCTGCTGGCGGGCGACGGGCGGGCGTTCGTGCTCGCGGTCCTGGTCCGCGCCGGGAGCGGCGCGGTCGATCTCGCGGTGAAGGGTGACCTGCGGATCTCCGCGGAGGGCGGCACGTGCCGGATCCAGGGGACCGAGGGCGTCGCGATCGCCTCGGAGGGCACGGTGTCGCTCGCGTCGAGGCTCCTCAGCCTGCGCGCGGCGGAGGGGAACCTGGTCGTCTCGGCGCTCACCGTGCTCGCTTCCTCGGTGCTCGCCCACACGGACCGCGCGCACATGGCGGCGAAGGCGCTCGACTGGGTGTGCGACCGGGTCTCGTCGACGGTAAGGCGTAGCTACCGCAAGGTGGAGGAGCTCGATCAGGTGCGCGCGGCGCGCATCGACTACCGGACCGAGCAGGAGATGTGCCTCCGCTCGGAGAACTTCCTCGTCGGCGCGCGCAAGCTCGCCAAGCTCGACGCCGAGCAGATTCACATCGGGTGAGAGGAGCGGCTCATGTTCGCCAACACGCAGGCCGGGGGTATGGATACCGGATTTCCCGACGTGTGCCTGACGCCGGCCCCGCCGGCGCCGGCGCCGATTCCCATTCCGTACCCGAACATCGCGAACGGGCCGATGGGCGTCCCGGCCGCGTACACGATCCTCTTCTCGTGCGCGCCCACGCACAACATGGGTACCTCGATCCCGCTCACGAACGGTGACAACGCGGGGGTCGCGATGGGCGTCGCCTCGGGGACGGAGATGGCGAAGACGAGCCCCATCACCGCGGCGTTCACGTGCCTCGTCGGGGGCAAGCCCGTCACGCGCGTGACGATGTCGTCCATCAGCAACAGCACGAACTGCCCCACGAGCGTGCGGCTCGCGCCCAGCCAGACGAAGATCCTCGTCCTCGCCGGCTGACCCGCACCGAAACGAACAGGAGGACGCGATGACAACTCCCACTCCGGCGACCTCGGTTCAGGATCCCTACGGCGGCTCGTCGGGGGACGGCATCTCGTTCAAGAACACGTCGCCCGACCCGGGGGCGCCGACCGACGGCATGTCGAGCATGATGCGGCTCTACGTGCCGGCGGACAACACGTGGATGGAGCTCGGCGCGACGAGCCCCGCGGGCATCCGCGCCCACGCGAACACGCACATCGGCCTCACCGCGGACACGCCCGCGACGACGGTGGAGCTCGGGACCCCGACCGGGGGCCTGCACATCGACACCGCCGGACACAAGAAGGAGCACATCACCCTGCTCGTCGAGGAGAACTACGACAACACGAAGACGGAGACCGTCGGCCAGGCCCTGACCGAGATCTACAAGAACACGAAGACCGAGACCGTCACGTTGAAGGTGACCGAGAACTACCTCGACCAGAAGGAAGAGAACATCACGGGACCGCTGACGATGAAGGTCAGCAACGCGACGACGAATCACTATCTCAGCACGCTCACGGAGGACGTGGGCGGTGCGTGGACCGTCGCTCCGGTCAAGGGGGACATCAAGTTCGACACGACGGGCAGCTTCAAGGTCCACGCGACCGGCACCGTCGACATGCACGGCGACGCGGACCACAAATGGCTCCAGGTGGGGAGCCTCAAGCACCTGCTCCTCGACGCGGCGTTCAAGCTCGTCATCGGGATGGACACGTCGATCAACATCGGCGTGAAGAACGACCTCCGGATCGCCGTCCACAACGATCTCCGCATCGGCGCGCACATCGACACGAAGCTCGCCGTGCTCGTCCAGACCGCGCTCGGGCCCAAGCTCTGGGGCGGAACGCTCTTCAACGGGAAGGACCTCATCCACTCTGCCCTCACCGGTGTCATCTTCAACACCAAGACTCCGGTCGGCATGTTCAAGGCCGCGATGTGGCTCGACAGCGCGGCCATGCGGATCCTCAAGTAGCGGGGCCGGGTTCGATCGTGAAGCTCGTGAAGCCGATGGCGGTGTCCTTCGGATTCCGCACGTTCCTCATCCTCGGCAAGCAGGAGCTCTGCGTCACGAGCATGGTCGGCTTCGCCCTCGGTGCGGGCGTCCGGCGCCTCGTCCCCGAGATGGCGCTCATGCCCGCGATCGGCGAGGCGGCGGGCGGCATGATCGACGAGGGCTTGCCCAAGCCCGGCGCGGAGGTGCTTCTCTACGGCTCGTGCCACACGCCCGGCGCGCTCCCGCTCCCCGCGACGACCGTCCGCATGCGCGTGACGGCATCCGGCGCCGCGCCCGACGCGCCCGCGCTGGTGGACAAGGAGCTCGTCGTCTTCGGCGACCGCTACTGGGCCGGAACGGCCGCGCGCGATCCCGCCGAGCACCTCGCGCCCTCGTCGGAGGCCACCGAGCCCGTCCCGTTCACGGAGATGCCGCTCGGCTGGGAGCGCGCGTTCGGTGGGCCGCGCCACCCGAAGAACCCTCTCGGCCGCGGCATCGACCGCATCGAGACAGGCGAGGGCATCCACCGGGTCCCGCTTCCCAACGTGGAGCTGCCGTCGAAGCTCGTCACGAAGTCGTCGCAGCACCCCGAGGCGGCCGGCTTCGGACCGCTGGATCTGAGCTGGCCGCAGCGCCAGTCGCTGGCGGGCTCCTACGGGGGGAGCTGGCTCGAGGAGGACTTTCCCGGCTTCGCGCGCGACACGGAGCCGTCGTTCTTCAACCTCGCGCTCCCGGACCAGCGGCTCGCGGACGTCTTTCGCGGGGACGAGGAGTACGTCCTCGAGAACATGAACCCCCTGCGCACGGTCCTGCGCGGCGCGCTGCCGGGCGTCGCCGCGCGCGTGCTCCTGCGACGCAAGGGCAGTCTGGACGTCGAGGACGTCGCGATGCGCCTCGACACGGTGGTCTTCTTGCCGGGGAAGGAGATCGGCGTCCTCGTCTTCCGCGGCCTGACGCGGGTGCTCGAGGACGACGCATCGGACGTCGCGTTCGCGCTCGCCGCGTGCGAGGACCTCGGCGCGCCCCGCCCGATGGAGCACTACGTCGCGGCGCTCGATCGCCGGCTCGACCGGGACGAGAGCCCCAAGCTGGCCCTCGATGAGAGTGACCTCCTGCCCTCCTTCGCGGTGGGCACCGGCATGGCGGAGCTCCTCGGCAAGCTCGAGGATCCGACGAAGGAGCGCCGCGAGCGGGTCCGCGAGCGCGCGCTCCAGCGGGTTCGCCAGCAGCTCGTCGCCGAGGGCGTAGCCGACCCGGACGCGCTGATCGCGGAGGCGACGCGCAAGTCGCCGCTCGAAGAGCGGCTCGAGCGTCTCCCCGACCCGGCCGACCCGGAGGACCTGTCCGAGTACGCCGCGGCGCTCGAGCAATTCGAGGAGTATGCGGACCAGCAGCGCGAAGGCGCGCTCCAGGGCGCCGAGAAGGAGCTCGCCGAAGCGGAGAAGGTCCTGACGTCGGAGCTCGCGGAGATGGAGAAGCTCGGGAGCACGACCGCCGAGGCCGCGCGAAAGCTCCGGGACGGCATCGTGAAGATCGAGCAAGCGCGCCGGACCGTGCGCGGGGAGCCGCCCGTCGACGACGCGGCGCCGATCGGCGAGGGTCCGCCCGCGCCCCAGACGCCGAGGATGCTCGAGCTCTTCCGGGAGGCCGCGATCGAGCCGGACCCGGGCCACGTGAAGAAGCTCCAGCAAGCCGACCAGGTGGCGCTCGAGACGTACCGCGGGAGCGCACACTACATGCCGCCGGCCCGCCTCCTCGACGCCGACGCGCGAGCGCGGACGCGCCACGCGCTCCTCGAGCTACGCGCGGAGGGCCACCGCCTCGCGGAGCGCGACTTCACGCGGAGCGATCTGTCCGGGCTCGATCTGCAGCACGCCGAGCTCCGGAGGGCGCTCCTCGAGGGAGCGGACCTCACGAGGACGAACCTCGCCGGCGCCGAGCTCGCGGGCGTCGTGCTCGCGCACGCGACCCTCCACGAGACGAAGCTCGACGGAGCGTCGCTCGAGGGAGCAAACCTCGGCGCGACGGTGGTGGAAGGCGCGAGCTTCGCCAGCGCGGACCTCCGCGGCGCCACGCTCGCGCGCTGCAAGCTCCGGTCGGCGTCCTTCCGCGGGAGCGATCTCACCGACGTGGAGTGGCTCGAGGCGGAGATCGGGGCGGTGGACTTCGAGGAGGCTCACCTTCCGGAGACGACGTTCCTCTACAAGATCGAGCTCAAGCTGCCCGAGCGGGGCGCTCCCCCAGTCCCGCCCATCCCGGCCGATCTGACGAAGTGCCGCTTTCCGCGGGCCAAGCTGACGAAGGCGACCTTTCTCCATTCCCGGCTGGGCGGGGTCGACTTCACCGGGGCCGATCTCGAGCTCGTGACGTTCCTGGCGGTGGCGGCCGATGGCGCCTGCTTCCGGGGCGCGTGGATGCGAAAGCTGCACGCCGTGATGGGCTGCTCCTTCGAAGGGGCCAACTTCGACGGCGCCGATCTCACCGACGCGTTCCTGCGCGGCTCGAGCCTGAAGGGCGCGAGCTTCGAGGGCGCGCGTCTCGATGGCGCCGATCTCAGCGAGTGCGACCTCACGGGGGCGAAGCTCACCGCGGCGCAGATGAAGAGCGCCCTCTTGATCCGCACGGACCTCAGCGGCGCCTCGCTGGCGGGGGCGAACCTGATGGAGGCGATGCTGCAGAAGTCGCGGCTCCACGGCGCGGATCTCTCGGGGGCGAACCTCTTCGCCGCGAACCTCGGCCTCGTTCGGCTGGACGACGCGACGAAGGTGCACGGCGCCAACCTGAAGCGCGCGCTCATGCTGCCGAAGGCCCGGAAGAACCCCTGATGGAGCGCGGCGACATCCTCGAGACGGTGGCCGACGGGCTCCCGCTCACCGAGCTCGATCTGAGCCGGCACGACCTCACCGGGATCGATCTCGCCGAGGCGGTGCTCGACAAGGTGAAGCTCACGGGGGCAAACCTCGCGCTCAGCGTCCTTCGCGGCGCGACGATCACCGAGTGCGACCTGACGGGCGCCAACCTCGCCGGCGTCCGGTCGGACGGGGCCATGTTCTACAAGTGCACGATGGTCGACGCGAAGCTGACGCCGGGGTCGTTCGACGGCGCGCAGTTCGTCGAGTGCACCTTCGTCCGCACCGACCTCCGCGCCGCGAGGCTCGGCGGCGCGGCCTTCACCAAGTCCGAGGTGACGTCGGTCTGCTTCGCCGACGCGAACCTCGCCATGGCCGACTTCATCGACTGCACGATGCGAGAGGTGGACTTCTCGCGCGTCAAGCTCGAGCGCGTCACGCTGATGAAGGTCGACCTCACGTCGGCCCGGCTCGACGGCGTCGTCTTCGACACGACCCTCCTGCTCGGGGCCAAGCTCGCCGGACGCGATCTCCAGGGCGTGCGGCTCGCGAAGAGCCAGCTCGCGGGCGCCGACCTCTCCGGCTGCGATCTGCGCGGCGCGGACCTCAGCGGGTGCAACTTCAAGGACGCCAACCTCGCGGGCGCGAAGCTCGACGGCGCGCGCATCCGGCACGGGCTCTTCGTGGGGGCCAACGTCGAGGGCGCGTCCTTCGTCGGCGCGCTGCTCGAGCAGTCCATCTTCATCGACGCGAAGGCGGCGGGGGCCGACTTCTCTCGCGCGAAGCTGCGCGAATCGGTGTTCTGGCGCGCCGGGTGCGAGGCGGTGAAGTTCGGCGGCGCGGATCTCTCCTACGTCGACATGTCGCACGCGGACGTGCGCAGCGTGGACTTCCAGGGCGCCGCGATGCTGCGGACGAAGCTGCACCGCGCGCGTACGCTGGGCGCGCTGGCCATCTCGTCCGCGGCGCTCGGCGACGACGAGGACCTCGTCGAGGCCGAGCGATTCGGCGTCCCGGCGCCCCCGGAGCCGGCTCCTGCGGTCGCCGCGGCGGCGGCCGCACCGGTCGAGGTGACGGCGGTGACCGAGGTGACGGCGGTGACGGCGGCTCCCCCCGTCGAGCCGCCCGCGCCTCCGCCCGCCGAGGCGCCTCCGCCGCGGATCGCGGTGGAGGTCGACCTCCCGCCGATGTCCATTCCGCCGCCCCAGCCGAGCCGCACGAGGCTCAGCCTGACCACGTACGCGTCGGTCTGCGCGTGGGGCGCGGTGCACCCCGACCGGCTCGCCGAGGGCTGGGGGAGGTACGGCCTCGCCGGAAAGGCGATCGACGCGGAGCACCGCGCGTGGCGCGCGCACTTCTCCGCGTACCCGAACGAGCGCAAGGTGTTCCTCGATCAGGTCGAGGGATTCAAGGACCACTGGCGGCGACAGCGCTAGGCTTCCAGGACCACCGAGACGCGCGCGATCGCGCGCACGCCGTGGAGCGGCACGAGCACGGTGTCGACGAGGCGGTGCACGTACGCGACGATCCGCGTGTTGCGCAGCCCCTCGCGCAGCCGGACGCCGACGAGCCCGGAGATGGGGCCCGAGCGGAACCCGAAGCCCTCGTCGTCGCATGCTTCGATCTGGGCGCTCGTATCGAGCGCCCCGAGGAGCCCGTGCACCATG
>JBEKGQ010000170.1:0-10916 GCA_050012715.1 Polyangiaceae bacterium | reverse complement strand
CTCGCGCGCATCGTCTTTCTCTTGCTCATCCCGCCCCGCGCCTACGAAGAGGAGGTGCGCATCCTCGCGTCGATCGCGCGCGCCACCATCGACGCGCGCGGCCGCGAGGAGCTCCTGGCCGCCACGGGCCTCGACGAGGTCGTCCAGGTGCTCAACCGCAGCGCGAAGCGCACGCGCGAGTCCATGCGCCCGAAGCGCGCGGCTTCGGAGAGCTAGTCGCGGCGACGCCACGGCGCATGACGGACCGCCGATGGAGTGGCCATCGGATCGGGTGAATCGGTCGCGCTGATTGGTGCGCGCGGACCGCCAAAGGAGTTGGCAATCATGCATCTCGTCCGGTGCATCCGGCACACGTGTGTCCTCGGCCTGGCGCTCGCCCCGATCTTCGCGGGGTGCCTCGACCGTCCGGTGACGAACACGAGCCCGCAGACGCAGACCCAGGTCACGAAGGTCGACTCCCAGGTCGCGGTGAACCGCGTCGACCTGCTCTTCCTCATCGATAACTCGCGCTCGATGGGGGACAAGCAGCAATACCTGGCCGCCGCGGTGCCGGACTTGCTCAACCGCCTCGTGACGCCGAACTGCGTCTCGGTCACCGACGCGACGCAGGTGGTCGGCGTCTCCGTCGATGGCGCGTGCTCGACCGGGCGCATCGAGTTTCCGCCCGTGCACGACATGCACATCGCCGTCGTCACGTCGGCGCTGGGCTCTCTCGGCGGCGACGTGTGCCCCGACCCGACGGGTGCGAGCCCGGGGCCGAACGGCCAGAACGACTACGGGGAGCTCATCAACCGCGCCAACGTCGCCGACGCCCCCGACGGCTTCCTCGGGTGGTTCCCGCCGACCGCGGCGAACGACGGCGTCAGCCCCACGCCGGGCACGCCCTCGCCCGCGAGCACCGCCGACCTCGTCTCGGACTTCCAGGGCCTCGTCACCGGCGTCGGTCAGAGCGGGTGCGGCATCGAGGCGCAGCTCGAGAGCTGGTACCGCTTCCTCGTCCAGCCCGACCCGTTCCAGACCGTCTCCGCCGCGAACAACGTCGCCACCTTCAGCGGCATCGACGCCACGCTCCTCAAGCAGCGGCACGACTTCCTTCGCCCCGACTCGCTGCTCGCGATCATCGACCTCACCGACGAGGACGACTCGTCGGTCGACCCGCGCATCTACAGCGGGGCGTCGGTGGCCGGGTACCACATGAACGAGACCGACACGCCGCCCTTCCGCGGCACCGCCGCGTGCGCGACCGACCCGGGCTCGCCCGACTGCACGAGCTGCGACGCGCTCTCGGCCAAGAACGACCCCGGGTGCACGAACCCCACCTACGACGTCCCGAGCAGCAGCGACATCGGGGATCCGCAGGGCGAGGCCAACATCCGCCACATCCACATGAAGCAGAACTACGGGCTCGACTCGCAGTACCCGATGTCGCGCTACCTCGACGGGCTCACGCAGCCGAAGGTCCCCGATCAGAGCGGCGAGTACCCGAGCGGCGCGCAGACCTACGTCGGCAACGCGGACTGCTCGAACCCGATCTTCTCGACCAACCTCCCCGACGGGTCGGACACCTCGGCGAGCACGCTGTGCAACCTCACGCCCGGCCCGCGCCAGGCGAGCCAGGTGTTCTACGCGCACATCGGCGGCGTGCCGGCGGACCTCCTCCACTACGACCCGACGAGCCCCGCGAACAGCCAGCTCACGCCCGCCGACTGGACCAAGATCCTCGGGAACAACCCCGCCGCGTACGACTACTCCGGCATCGATCCGCGCATGGCCGAGACGTACAAGCAGCGACCCAGCCCGAGCTCGCCCGCGAGCAACTACTGGGACCTCGCCTACGCGTGCACCTTCCCCCTGGCGACGCCGCGCGACTGCACGGACCCGAGCGTCAACGCGGACGGCTGCGACTGCGCCCAGAGCACCGCGCCCCCGGGCAGCACGGGCTGGGAGCTCTGCAACCCGAGCAACCCCACGCAGCAGATCGCGGCGAAGGCGTACCCCACGTTCCGCGAGCTCTACCTCGCGGAGCTCATGGGAAGCCAGGGGATCGTCTCGTCGCTCTGCCCGATCGACGTCACGCCGAACGGCGCCAACGACCCGCTCTACGGCTACCGGCCCGCGATGGCGTCGATCATCAGCGCGCTCACGACGTCCCTCGCCGGCGAGTGCTTCACCGAGAAGCTCGACGTCGTCGACGGCGCGGTGCAGTGCCAGCTCCTCGCCTCGCTGCCGACGGCAGGGCAGACGTGCGACGCGAGCGCGGGCCTGACCGCGGTCGACCCGGCGACGCTCGCCGCGACCCAGGAGTCGCTCGTCGGCGACCCGCTCGCCGGTCGCTTCGACCCGACGCAGTACACGATCTGCCAGATGAACCAGGTGCCGAGCAACGACCTCGTCGGCGGCTCCTGCGTGCAGTCCACGACGCCCGGCTGGTGCTACGTCGAGGGCGACGCGACGGGCACGAGCTGCGCGCAGGCGATCCTCTTCTCGCCGAGCGGACAGCCCGCGTCGGGGGTCGTCACGCTGACGAGCTGCCTCGAGAGCATCCCGGGCGTCACCTTCGACGCGGGGGCGAGCCAGGGCGACTAGCGATCAGGCCAGGGCGCCGAGCGCCGCGGCGAGCTCGGCGGCCGACGGTCGGTCGCCGGGCTCGCGCGCGAGGCAGCGGTCGAGGAGCGCGGCGGTGGCGGCGGGCAGCGACGGCGCGAGCGTCGCGAAGGCGGTCGGCGCCGGGGAGAGGGCGAGGCCGAGGAACGCCGGCATGTTCTCGTAGGGGCGGCGTCCCGCGAGCATCTCGAACGCGATGACGCCGAACGCGAAGACGTCGGCCGGTGGCTGCGCCGCCTTGATGCCGAGCGGGACGATCTCCGGCGCCATGTAGTGCGGCGTGCCGAGGAGGTCGCCGGTGGCGGTGATGGTCGGGTCGCTCGTGGCGGGAGCCACGCGATCGACGGCGGTGGGCGCGTCCTCGCCGAGCGACGGCGCCGGCGGGGCGGGCGGCTCCTCGGGCGCAACGTTGGCGATGCCGAAGTCGGCGATCTTGACGACCGCGCCGGTGTCGCCGTCCGGGCCGGCGAGGAGCACGTTCGCGGGCTTCAGGTCCCGGTGGACGATGCCGCGCGCGTGGATCGCCGCGAGCCCCTGCGCGATGCGGGCGAGGACCGGGAGCGCCCACTCCGGGTGGCCGAAGCGCGGCCGCTCCTCGCGCAGCGAGCGGCCGTCGACGAGCTCCATGACGAGGAAGAGGTAGCCCTCGGTCGAGACGTCGACGTCGACGATGGCGACGACGTTGGCGTGGCGCACCTCGGACGCGAGCTGCGCCTCGCGCGCGGCCCGCGCGAGCATCATCGGGTCCGCCGCCGCGGTGACGATCTTCAGCGCGAGCCGCTGCCCGTCGGAGAGGCGCTCCACCTCGTAGACGCGCCCCGCGCCGCCCTGGCCGAGCGCGCGCACGACGCGGTAGCGCCCGTCGACCTCGCCACCGGGCGCGAGCTCCGCCGCCTTCTTCGGCGCCGCGCCGAGGCGGGCCAGCGCGTCGGCGAGCTGGCGCGAGCGCGCCGCGACCTGGCGCCGCAGCTCCTCGTTGAGCACCTCGATCTCGCGCAGCGACTTCACGTGCTCGCGCGCGAGCGCGATCGACTGGAGCACCGCGACCGCGGAGATGCCGAGGCTGCCCATGCGCACGCCGCCGAAGGGATCGCCGAGGCCGAGCCACGCGAAGTAGTCGGTGGACCCGGAGAGGACGGCGAGGGGCCAGCTCAGCGTGATGATGAAGAGGTTCGTCGGGCGCTCCCGCGCGCGGAGGAAGCGCCGGAGCACGACGAGGTGATAGACGGCGTTGGCGAAGAGCATGGCGCACGTCGGCGCCGCCGCCCACGCCGTCGCGTCGAACGGACCCGCGTGCGACGCCGCGACGACGACGACGATCGCGAGCGCCGCCCACCACGCGCGGCTCGGCCGGGGCAGGCGCAGGTACGCGTTCGTGAAGTGCACCGTCGCGACGGCGGAGAGGCAGAGCGCGGGGCCCGCGATCGCGACGTCGTAGACGCCGAGGACGGGCTGCGTGAGGCCGCCCATCATGGCCGGGTACCAGATCGCGCCCGCCCCCTCGAGGGCGAACCAGCCGTTCTGGGTGCGGCTGCGGTCGCGGAGGTAGAGCGAGACGTAGAGCAGCGTGAGGATGGCGATGGTGGGGACGCCGAGGAGGACGACGCCGGTGTCGAAGGCGTAGACGCCGAGGAACGCGCGGTCGCCGCCCGGGGTGCGCGAGAGGCGGGGCGGGTTGTCGAGCCAGGCGGCCTGGGTCCACGTGTTGGCGACGGTGAGCTCGAGGTCGAGGGCGTCGCTCTCCGCGAGATCGTCGGGGATCCGCCAGCGGTGGGCACCGGCGGTGCGGAAGCGGTCGGCGAGCGGGGCGTCGAGGGCGGCGATCTCACGGCCGTCGACGCGGAGCGTGGCGAGCGCGGGCAGCCACGTGATGGAGAGGGTGAGCGGCCCGCCGCGCAGGGCCGGGGAGAGGACGACGTGGGTCCGGATGACGAAGCGCGCATCGGTGCGCGGGACGTCGAGGTGGGCGGGGAGGCGCACGTCCCGCCCGTCCTCGGCGTGCCAGGCGGTGATCACCTGCGATTCCGCGGCGTCGCCGCACCCGACGAGCGCGGTCACGAGGACGACGAGGGTGACGACGCGGAGGACACCGGCGGTGACGCGGTGCACACCGAGGTGCACGGCGTGCATGGCGGCGTGCGCGCCGTGCATGCGAGCATGCACACGTCGCCATCCAGCGTGCACGGGGCGCATGGCTCAGTGCATCCCCGGCGAGTCGCCCTGCATGCTTCGCATGGCCCCGTTCACCGGCCGCGCCCCGCTTCGCACGCCTCGCCGAGGCCCTCGCACTCCTCGCCGACCCCCGTGCACCGCCCGCGAACCGCCTCGCACGCGCCTCGTGCCGGCGTGCACGCCTTGCACCGCCCGGTGCACCCCGCGTACCGTCGATCCGTGGACAAGCGCAGCAAAGTGGCCCGTACACAGCGACTCAAGTCCACCATCAAGGCCGTGCGCGCGCACCTCGAGGGCCCCGCACCGCTCCGGCTCGCTGGACAGCTCTACACGGTAGCCGACGTCGAACAGATGCTCCAGGAGGAGCTCGACGCGATCGAGGCGGTGCGCCACCGGGAGGCCGAGCGCCGCACCGCGGTCGCCGTCGAGCGGCTCATCAAGCACCGCAACAAGCCGATCCTCGTGGCGCTCGAAAACCTCGTCCGCGGCCTCTACGGGCAGGACATGACCGTGCTCACGCAGTTCGCCCTCGCCGCGCCGAAGAAGCAGGTGAAGCCCGTCAGCGTGAAGGCGGAGGCGGCGAAGAAGTCCAAGGCGACGCGCGAGGTGCGCCGGACCATGCGCAAGAAACAAAAGAAGAGCGCGAAGGGCTGACCCTCCGCGCTCTCTCTTCCCCCGAAGGGGCCAAGGATGGGGATGCGTGGCTACTGGACCACGAACTCCCACGTGTACGTCGCGTCGCCGTCGACCCCGTCGGGCGGGTCGAGCTTCAGGCCGTTGAGGGCCGCGACCACGCACTGGGCGACCGGCGGCTGCGCCGTCGTCGACTCGGGGACCACCGCCGCGTTGGTGATGAGCCCCGTGTCCTTCGCCACGATGAAGTGCACGGTCGTCGTCCCCGCGAGGCTCTTCGGGCCCGGCGTGGTCTTCACCATGCCGTCGAAGCAGTCGTGGATGCGCGGGTTGGCCTGGGCCTGGAGGAGCTTGGCCGTGTCGTCGCGGTAGGCATCGCCCACGCGGATGGCGCCGCCGCAGCCCACGGCCGCGAGCGAGAGGATGCAGATGCCAAAGAAGTACTTGTTCATGGTCGCGCCTCTCCGTGTACACGCATCTCTTCGACTTCGAACGTCACCCGGCGATTCTTCTCTCGGTTCTCTTCGGTGTCGTTCGGCGCAATCGGGTCATCCGGGCCGAACCCCTTGGCGTTGAGCAGGTCCTTCGGGACGCCGTGGGCGACGAGGTACCCCATCACGTTCTCGGCGCGCGCCTGCGAGAGGGCCTTGTTCTTCGCCACGATGCCCTCGGAGCTCGTGTAGCCCCGGATCTCGATGTGCTTGATGCTCGGGCTCTCCTTCACGATCGCCACGACGCGGTCGAGGATCGCGTCCGAGACCTTGGCGAGCTTGGAGCTGCCCTTCTCGAACTGGATCTTCTCCTTGGCCTGGACCTCCATGAGCCGCGCCTGGGGAGGCGGCGGGGGCGGGGGAGGCGGAGGCGGAGGCGGGGGAGGCGGAGGCGGGGGCGGGGGAGGCGGCGGGGGTGTTCCCGCCACGACGAAGGACTGCGCGCCCCTGAATACCTGTGGTCCGCCACCACAGGCCGTGGCGAGCATGAGCGCTGCCAGCGGTACGAGTCCGAGTACTGCCGTTCCAGCGCGTTGCAACTTGGTCATCGAGCACCCCTCCTTGGGCGCCCGATATTAAACAGACTGCGCGTCCGGAGGGAAGAGGGTTCGTCAGGGATCGACAATCAGGGTCCCGAAGGCTTCGGGGACGTGAAAATCAGGCCTTTCCGTGCGCGGAGGGCTCCATGCGAGGTAGTGACGGGGTGTTTTCCCCTCCATGCGATAGAGGCCGATCGGGAGGCGGGCCCCCGGCACGACGAACGGCGGGAGGAACTCGCTCGCGTGGAGCTCGGCCTCGATGACAGCGCGGTGAGCGGCCCGGTCCTGGGTCGCGCGCACGGTGACGCCGCTCGACCACCGGACGTTGGACGTGTGCGCGTCGCGGTCGACCTCCACGTCGAAGAAGTGCGCGAAGGGCCCGAGCTCGGTCTCGAAGTAGTGGTGGGGGCGCTTCGGGTCCGGCGTGAAGAAGAGCTCCACGCAGTCCTCCTCGTAGAGCTTCGGGCGCGGCTCGTTCGTCGAGCGCGTCAGGTCCGTGTCGTCGAGCGCGGCGCCTTCCAGCTCGAAGAGCGCGAAGAGACCGGGGCGCGAGTGGAGGAAGCGCGCGTGGGTCGTGATGCCGCTCGGGTTGCCGGCGTAGTCGGTGTCCCACGTGACGGGGGTGGCGCGTGCCCACGCGTCCTCGAGGCGGCGGCCGTCGACGTCGATGGTGTCGGTGCCGAGGCTCGCGGCGTGGACGACGGGTCGCTCGGCGGGAGGGGCGGAGGAGGCGGCCGGCGCGCCCGGGGAGGCGGAGGCGGTGGCGGTGGGAACGGTGGGCGCGACGCCACTCGAGTGGATCGCGAAGCTGGCCATGCCGACGAGGTGGACGGGGCGAGGCGCGGCGAGGAGCGCGGCGCCGTCGCCGGTCACGGCGGGGGAGGCGATGTCGACGCCGAAGCGCTTCGCGGCGGTCTCGAGGAGCGGCGACGTGGCGTGCCCGCCGAGCTCGCGGGCGAGGTCCCGGTTGTCCCAGAGGCCGAGGAGCTGCGCGCCGATGCGGTCGACGAGGATGGGGTTCGTCCCGCCGACGGCGAAGCGCTCGGCGCTCGGCCAGAGCTTCTCGAAGCCGTCGCCGCCCTCGGCGGGGGCGCCCTCGGCCAGCACGACGTCGGGCGCCTCGATCTCGAGGACGTCCGCGATGCGCTCGGCGAAGATCTCGAGCGACGAGACGTACGCCGCGCGGTCCTCGTGCCCCTTCTTCTGCGCGTCGAGCCATGGCACGAGCTCGCGGTGGGTGCGCCACTTGTTGTGGAAGGCGGGCGCCTTGTCGAGGGTCATGATGGTGCCCTGCATCCCCTTGATGGAGAGCGAGAAGACGCCGTAGCGGTGGGTCTTGATCTTGGGGAGCGAGATGAAGAGGCCGTGGGCGAGCGTGTCGGCGAGGAGCTTCGGCACGAGGAGCTTCGGCATCTGCGTCGCTTCCATGCCGCGGATGCCGAGGGGCTTGCCCGGCTGGTCGCCCTCGACGTCGAAGACGCCGTCGTCATCCATCGCGACGAGCGGGACGTGCTCCTCGCGCGCCATCTGGGCGTAGCCGCTGACGTCGACGAGCTTCAGCCAGTCCTTGTGCGTGGCGCCCCAGCCTTCGGCGATCGTGATGTGGTCGTGCCCGCGTGCCTTGAGGCAGCGGACGACGCCGCGCACGAACTCCGGGTCCGTCGTGCGGCCGCGCATGCCGTCGTCGCCGTCGTGCGTCGCGGGGTCCTTGAACCAGTCGAACCCACCCATGTTGGGCTTGAGGAGGATGGGCGTCGCGGGCGGCTTCTTCGGCACGACCGCCTCGCAGAGCCGCTGCCCGAGGTCGCGCGCGGGGTGGGCGTCCTTGCTCTGGAGGACCACGACGGGCGACTTGTCCGCGGCGATCCGCGCCCGGTTGCGCGCGCGCAGGGCCGCGCCGTCGACCTCGCCGCCGACGAGCACCGCGTCGCCCTCCGCCACGCTTGCGTCGCCCGTGCTCAGCGTCGATGCGTGCGCGACCACGTCCGCGGAGGAAGCCGCGGGCGCGACGGACGCGGTCGGCGCCGCGTCGGGGACCGAGCCGCTGCTCGACGTGTGGCACGAGGCACATAGAACGAAAGGGAAAAGGAACAGCCGCCACGTCATCGGCGTCGAGACTACAGGCTAGCGGCTTCGCGCTGGAGCCCTGCTACGCTGGTAGCTCGATGAGGTGGCGCACCCGCGGCGCGCTCGCGTGGCTCCTGGCGGCGTCCGGGTGTGCGCAGGCCGGCGGCGACGGCGGCGGGCCCGGGATCGTGGCCGATGCGAGCGTCGATACCGCGGGCGGCGCCGACGTCGTCATCGGGCCGTCGCCCGACGCGGTGGTCCCGGGCATCGACGCGGGCGGGAGCTCCGGCGACGCGAGCGACGACGGCGCGGACGACGCCGCCGATCCGGTGGACGCCGCCGACGATGGCCACCCGAGCAAGTCGTGCGTGGGCCTCACCGACGGGACGCCGTGCGGCGCCGCGCCCGACGTCTGCCACGACGCGCCCCTGTGCGAGAGCGGAGCCTGCGCCGCCGCGGCCGCGAAGGCCGACGGCTTCGTCTGCGGGACCGCGCCCGACGCCTGCCACGAGGCGCCCGTGTGCAAGACCGGCGTGTGCCAGGCCCCGGTCGCGCAGGCCGACGGCTACGAGTGGACGGCGGGCGACACCACCGCGCGCTGCTGCAGCGGCAAGCCGATCCACACCGACGTGGACAGCGACTGCGGCGCCTGCGGCATCCAGTGCAACGCCTCGAACGGCGAGTCGTGCCAGTCCGACGATGGCATCTGGCTCTGCCGCGGGTGCGTCGCGAGCGCCGCCTGCTGGTCGCACTGCTGCTCCGAGTCGTTCACGCCCTACACGTGCGCCGCGAGCGACTGCGCGGGCAACTGCTCGGCCGAGTACTGCCCGCCCGGTACCCACTGCGTCGTCGGGAACGGCACGAGCGACTACTGCTCTTACTGAGCCCGAAGCGCCCTGTCCTCGGACCGCCACCGGCGGCCGCTCGCACGCGTGCCGATCCGTGCCACCGAGACTCCGCGAGCCTGCCTCGCCCCCCGTCCGCCGCGGTTTTTCGCGTCTTTCCCGGCGTGGCCCACCTCGTGCTCATGGATCCCACGAAACGGAGGCCGGTGATGCGTTTGCATGTGCTGCTGGGTGCGATGGGGCTGGGGGTCGCGGCGATGGCGATGACGGCCGATGACGCGCGCGCGTGCGGCGGCACGTTCCAGGGCCCGTCGCAGGACGGGGACCTCGTCAGTCAACACCGGATGATCTTCAGCGTGTCGCCGCAGCAGACGACGCTCTACGACGAGATCGAGTACTCGGGGAACCCCGCCTCGTTCGCGTGGGTGCTGCCCATCCACGGCCAGGTGCAGGTCGGCCTGAGCTCCGACGTCGTCTTCGCCGCGCTCGACTCCGCCACGACGACCACGATCCAGTCGCCGAGCCTTCCGCCGTGCGCGTCCTGCTCGTGCGGCGAGTTCGCCGGCGCGGCCGACGCCGGGGTGGCGTCCAACGGCGGCTCGAGCAGCGGCGGCGGCGGCACCGGCGTCACCGTCGTGTCGCAGCAGGTCGTCGGCCCGTACGACACGGTGCAGCTCACCGCGACGGATCCGACGGCGCTCAGCGACTGGCTCTCCGCCAACGGGTTCTCGATCCCGGCCGCGGTGCAGCCGGTCGTCGCGGCCTACGTGCAGGAGGGCTTCGGCTTTCTCGCGCTGAAGCTCCAGCCGGGCCAGGGCGTGCAGGCGATGCGCCCGGTCAGCGTGACGACCACCGGCGCGGGGCTCTCCCTGCCCCTGCGCATGGTCTCGGCGGGCACGGGCCCCACGGTGAGCATCACGCTGTGGGTCGTGGGGCAGGGCCGCTACGAGGCGGCGAGCTTCCCCAACTTCACGATCGATCCCTCCCAGCTCGTGTGGGACTTCAACACCGAGACGAGCAACTACCAGACGGTCGTCCAGCAGACGGAGTCCGCCGCCAACTACGCCACCTGGCAGACCGAGAGCTCGCTGGACCTCTCGCCCTACGACATCGAGAGCACGGTCCTCAACGGCGACGCCGACACCGACTACCAGGCCATCGCGGCCGACGACGCGGGCGACCCGGGCGAGACCGCCGAGCAGGTGCGCACGAACGATCTCGCCACGCTCTTCCCGGGCGCCGAGAGCGAGGCCACCGTGCGCATCACGCGCATGCGGGCGGACCTGAACCAGGCCGCCCTCGCGAACGACCTCACGCTGCAAGCGTCGACCGACCAGAGCGATCTGTCGAACACCTACGTGGTCACGAAGTTCGTGAACGCCCCGCAGTGCCCGGCGGTCCCCGATCCGTGCCCGCCCTGCACCGGAGGCAGCAGCAGCGGCGCGAGCGGCAGCGGCAGCAGCAGCAGCGGCGGTGTCGTCGGCAGCATGGGCGGCGGCACGAAGACGTCGCCGGCGTCCGCCGGGCAGCAGTCCTTCGGGTGCTCCGCGGCGCCCTCCGACAAG
>JBEKGQ010000169.1:0-10941 GCA_050012715.1 Polyangiaceae bacterium | reverse complement strand
CGCGGCGCTCTCGTGGCCTTCGGCCTCCCGTACGAGCGCGACGTCGCGATCACGCGGCACGTCGCGGCCTTCCTCGCCCGCCACTTGCCGGCGGGCTCCTCGCCGAACGCCGTGCTGCTCAACGGGGGTGTCTTCCGGGCGGCGCGCATCGCGGAGCGCGTCGTCGAGGCGCTCGCCGGCTGGCGAGGAGGGAAGGATGTGGCGCGTCTGCCCGGCGCGGATCCCGATCTGGCGGTGGCGCGGGGCGCGGTCGCCTATGCCCTGGCACGCCGGGGTGGAGGGGTGCGCATCGGCGGCGGCTCGTCGCGGGGGTACTACGTCGCCGTCGCGCCGGAGGAGGGGCGGGCTCGCGCAGTGTGCGTCGTCCCGCGCGGCGCCGAGGAAGGCGTGGTCCACGCGGCGAGCGGTCGCATGTTCGCCCTCGCCGTGGGGCGGCCGGTTCGCTTCGACGTGCTCGCCAGCGACGAGGCCAGCGCCCGCGCGGGCGACGTCGTGGACGTGGACGACGACGCGTACGCGCGCCTCCCACCGCTGGCGACGACGCTCGACGGCGCCCGCGGGACGGAGGTCCGCGTGACCCTCGAAGGCGAGCTGACGCCAGTCGGGACGCTCGACCTCGCGTGCGTGGAGACCGACGACCCGGCTCGGCGTCACCGCCTGGCCTTCCAGCTCCGCGGCGATACGCCCTCGATCGCCCCCGGCCGCGCGCCGTCTCCCTCGCAGGTACCTCGCCGCATGGACGGCGCGCGCGATCTGCTCGACCGGGCCTTCGGCAAGCCTCGCGCGGACGCGGGCGGCCGCGAGGCGAAGGATCTCCTCCGCGAGCTCGAGCGGCTGCTCGGTGAGCGCACGCAGTGGACCACTGACGTCAACCGCGCCCTCTACGACGCGCTGCTTCCGGGCGCCCGGGCCCGCCGCCGCTCGGCCGACCACGAGCGCGTGTTCTGGCTCCTCGCCGGGTGGTGCATCCGCCCCGGCTTCGGCGACCCGCTCGACCCGCAGCGCGTGGCCCTCCTGCCGCCGCTCTTCGACGAGCGCCTGGGGTTTCCCGCCGAGGCGCGCGGGTGGCAGCAGTTCTGGATCACGTGGCGCCGCGCGGCCGGAGGCCTCGACGAGGCGACCCAGACGCGCCTGCGCGACTTCGCCGATCCGTGGCTCGCGACCTCCGACGCGGGCCTGAAGAAGCCGAAGAAGCCGGCTCTCTCCCTCGACGACGCGCTCGACATGGCGTCGTCGCTCGAGCGCGTCGCTCCGGCGCGCCGCTCGGAGCTCGGCGGCTGGGTGCTCGAGCGCACGTGGACCGACCGCGACTCGCGCCTCTGGGCGGCCATCGGCCGGCTGGGCGCGCGCGTCCCGGCGTACGCCAGCGTGCACCACGTCGTCTCGCCACACGTCGTCGAGCGCTGGCTGGACCACCTGCTCCGCGAGAAGTGGGACCTCGTGCCGAAGGCGGCGCAGGCCGCGGTGCAGCTCGCCCGGCGCACGGGGGACCGCGCGCGCGACGTGAACGAGCGCGTGCGACAAGAGGTGGAGAAGCGCCTCGTGGCGATGGGCGCCGAGGAGCCATGGGTCCGGGCGGTGCGCGAGGTGGTCGCGGTGGAGGAGAGCGAGCGCGCGGCGTTCTTCGGGGACGCGCTTCCGCCCGGGCTGAGGTTGGTGGAATAGTTCAGGTCCCGAGGATGGGGTGGACGGTGTAAGACCCGCGAGGCAGACTCCGCGCTTCTCGATGACCGCGACGCGAACCGTGGTGGGCCGTCGGAGGCTTCTCATGCTCGGTGCGGCGGCCACCGCGCACACCGCCTGCGGTCAGAACAGCATCCCGCTCGGGGGGCCCTACGGTGGCACCGGGCAGAGCGTGCCTCCGGTCCTCGGCAACGCGCCCGGCGAAGACGCCGGCAGCGACGAGGGCGGCGGGGCCGGCGACGCCGGCGAGGTCGAGATCGACAGCGGGCTGGGCGACGGGTCCATCTGCCCGAGCAGCGCCAACGTGCTCGCGCTGCCCTTTCAGCAGTACCCGCAGCTCCTGCAATCGGGCGGCAACGTGACGGTCAGCGCCAACGGCTACTCCGACCCGGTCTGCAAGATGAACGCGATCATCGTCATCCAGACGGGGCACGGCGAGTACGTCGCGCTCTCGGCGTCGTGCACGCACACGTGCTGCCCCGTCGGGGTAAAGGACGGTAGCGAGCTCTATTGCCCCTGCCACGGCGCGACTTACGACTTCACCGGCAAGGTGACCAACGGGCCGGCGACATTGCCGCTGCAGAGCCTCACCGTCTGCGTCGACGAAGCCGGGGTCTACGTCAGCTACTAGGCCGCTCGCCGTTGCGGCTCGGGCTGCGGCTCCGGCGCGGGGTGCGGCTGGGCTGGCGGTTCGGGGACCGATGCCCGCTCGCGCCGGGCGCGCTTCGCGCGCGCGGTCGCGGCCTGGTGGACGCGGAAGCGCTTCAGGTCACCCGACAGCAGGTAGACGATCTCCGCCATCACGAGCGCGTCGTCGAGGAACCCCACGACCGGGATGACGTCCGGGATCAGGTCGGCCGCCATCAGGAAGTACCCCAGGCCGAACACAATGGCGGCGGTCGTTCGCCAGGGGACCGGGAACGACCGGTCGAGCAGGATCTGGAACAGCATGTGGACGTCGCGCAGGAGGTTGCGCGCCGTCCCGAGATGCCCGCCGCCGAGGAGCGACCGCATCGCGGCGAGCTTCGCCGGGACGCTCTGACGGACCTTCTCGACGTCCTCCTCACGCACGGCCGCGATTCCGGCGGCGACATCGGGGAGCTCGACGAGGGCCATGAGGTGTTCTCTCGCCTTCCACGATTACCGAAGGCGTGAGGCGGCCTTCGTCCATGCGTGAAACACTTGCGTGACAAATGGAATCCCCGCTACGTCGTCCCCCGCTGCATCGCGAGGAGGGCGCGCGCCGCGTGCAGGTCGCTCACCACGGCGTCGGCCAGGGTCGTCATCTCCACCGGCGGGGCGTCCTCGGGGACCGCGATGACGCGCATGCCCGCGGCGCGCGCGGCCCGCACGCCGGCGAGCGAGTCCTCCAGTACGACGCATCCCTCGGGCGGTGCGCCCAGCCGGCGCGACGCTTCCAGGAAGATGTCCGGCGCCGGCTTCGGGTGTGCCACGCAGTCGCCGGTCACGACCGCGTCGAAGCGTTCTCGCACGCCGAACCGCGCCAGCGTGGCCTCCACGAGCCGCCGCGCCGACGACGACGCGAGCGCCCTCGGGACACCGAGCCAAGCGGCTTCCGCGAGCAGCTCTTCGAAGCCCGCCTTGAGCGTCAGCTCGCTCACGCGGCCGATGAACAGGTCGACGATCACCGCCGTGTCCCGCGCGGCTTCCACCGGGAACCCGAACGACGCGTGCATCACGCGCAGCGTGTTCGCCAGGCCCTTGCCGATGCAGTCACTCGCCATCGCCTCGGTCCAGTCGCCGCCGCGGTCGCGCGCGAACTCCCGCTCCACCTCGAACCACAGCGGCTCTGAGTCGACCATCAGGCCGTCCATGTCGAACAGCAGCGCGCGGCAGGGGATCACGTCGACGTGCGCCGCCTCTCGAAGACGACCATCTCGCCCATCGTCTCGTGGTCGCGCGTGCCCACGCGCGTCATCCCGACCTTGCCGATGACCCGCAGCGACGGCACGTGCCACGCGAACGTCGCCGCCTGCACCGCGTGGATCCCGGCCTCGGCGAGGGCCCATTCGAGGCACGCGGCCACCGCCTCGGTCGCGTAGCCGTTGCCCTGGGAGGCCTCTTCCACGCCGTAAGCGATCTCCGCGACGCCGTCGTCGGGACGCCCGTGGAAGACCACGCTGCCGACGACGCGCGCCTCTTCGCCTTCGCGCAGGAGGAGCACGCGATCCCCCCAGAGGCGCACCGCCGGCTCGGCGCGGATCGCGGCGAGCGACGCGGTGAAGGCCCGCTCGACCAGCTCGTTGTTCGGCCACCGGTGCGGCATGCGGGCGCCGACGAGGCGCTCCGCCTCGTCCTTGCGTCCGAGCATGACCGCCTCGACCATGGCCAGGGTCATCGGAACGAGGTCGAGTCGGGCGGTTCGCAGCAGCGTCATGGGCCACCCCGGCGTTCGCCCCATCGTAAGCGAGAGGCGAGGAGGGTGGGATGTAGGCATACCGCTCGGAACCGTCTTGGCCCGACGCGAAAACTCCAGAGTGGATGAAAAGTGACGGCTTTCTCGCTAGTTCTTCCTCCCGCGGGCCCTTTGCACGTGTTAACCCCTCCCTCGCGGGACGGACGGAGGAGCTGGGTCATGCCCTTCAGTCGGATGGCAGGCGTTTGTGCGGCGGCCTCGTTGGCGCTCTTCGGTTGCGGCGGCGCGGATAGCCCCCTCGGCGGCCCTTACGGGGGAGCCTCGTCGAGCGTGCCTCCGGTGGAAGGAACGAGCAGCAGCACCTCGTCCAGCGGGTCGAGCTCCGGCACGTCCTCGAGCAGCACGTCCTCGAGCAGCACGGGCTCGAGCAGCAGCGGGTCGGGCAGCAGTGGCAGTACCGGCAGCGGCAGCGGCGGGTCGAGCAGCAGCTCCGGCAGCAGCGGGTCGAGCGGCAGCAGCACGAGCTCGGGGTCCAGCAGCAGCTCCTCGAGCGGCAGCTCCTCGGGCAGCGGGAGCTCCAGCGGGTCGAGCTCCGGCAGCAGCAGCGGCGGGAGCACGGCGCCCACGTGGAGCGACATCTACACGACCTACTTCGCGTCGAGCAGCGTTGGCGGCTGCGCCGGCTGTCACACGCACAGCTCGAACATGGGTACCTCCGCGAAGGCCTACTCGTACCTGTCGGACTACATCGACGGCACCAGCTCGAAGCTCGTCGTGCAGGGCAAGTCCTGCCTCACCTGGTTCGGCGGCGACATGCCGCCGGGCGGGGGGAGCGACGCGCAGGCCGTCACCGACCTCGATGCGTGGGTCGCGGCGGGCGCGCTGCAGAACTGATCGGGGGCAGGGAGATACGTGATGGCCTCGCGCAACGCCCGCACCTGCCTCCTGCTCCTCGCCGCGCTTGCCCTCGCGAGCGTCGGGTGCACCCACGTTGCGCCCTACGAGCGAGGCAAGCTGGCGCACCCGATGATGACGGCGGACGACCTGGAGGGACCGGCGGCGGCGCACGTCCTGGCCGTCCACGAAGGCGCGACGGGAGGCGGCTCGCTCTCCGAGAGCGGCTGCGGATGCAACTGACGGTCAGCGCGCGTCGATCGTCTCCTCCGTCCCCGCCGTACTTCGTCGCCGTCGCGGCTCTCCTGGTCGCGGCCATGGTGGCGGGGTCGGCCAGGGGCTCGGACTCGTCCGACACCGACCAGACCGCGACGTCGCGCGACGAGGGGTCCTCGAATCGCAAGAAGGCGGAGACCCTCGGACCGCTGGAGGACACCGCCACCGAGCACGCGGCGCTCGAGATCGCGGGTTACAACGACTCGGACCACGTGACCGTCGTCACCCCGTCGATCACGGCGGGCATCGACAACGTGAGCGGCGGGAGCCTCAACGCGTCGTACCTGGTCGACATCGTCTCCGCCGCCTCGGCTGACATCGTCTCGACCGCCTCGCGGCGCTGGGAGGAGATCCGCCAGGCCGGCTCCCTCGCGGGGCAATACAAGCCGCACGACTTCGGCGTCGGCGTCGGGGGCTCGGTCTCGCGCGAGCCGGACTACCTCTCCTACGGCGTCTACGCGACGGTGGTCAAAGACTTCGACGAGAAGAACTGGACGCTGAACTTCGGCTACGGCTTCAGCCATGACACGGCGGGCCGCTGCGGCGGCGAGGGCGGGCCCGGACCCTCGTGCACGCCCTTCAGCGTCTTCTCGCGGCAGCTCCAGCGCGGCTCCTTCAACGGCGGTATCGCCTGGGTCGTGGACCGCGCGTCGCTCGCGTCGGTGTCGGCCGACGTGATCATCGAGAACGGCGATCAGTCCAAGGTCTACCGCTACATCCCGCTCTTCTCGCCCAGCGTCGCCGCCAGCATGCCGAACGGCGCGTCCATCGACTACGTCAACTCCGTCCGCTTGCCCGAGCGGCCGCTCGAGCAGCTGCCCCTCGAGCGGCGCCGGTTCGCGCTGACCGGGCGGTACGCGCACCGGTTCGACGGATCGACGCTTCGGCTCGAGGAGCGCTTCTACGACGACGACTGGGGGCTCGTCGCGTCGTCCACCGACGCGCGCTGGATCTTCGACCTCGGCAAGCGCTTCGTCGTCTGGCCGCACGCCCGCCTCCACGTGCAGGGCTCGGCGAGCTTCTGGCAGAAGGCCTACGTGTCGAACAACCCCAACGGCAGCCCCAACACCTGGGACATACCGCTCTACCGGACCGGCGACCGGGAGCTCGGGCCTCTCTGGACCACCGAGGGAGGCCTCGGCATCAAGTGGTACCTCGGCAAGGAGGCCGACCCGCGGAGCTGGCAGCTCGGGTTCTCGGGGGACGCGATGTACACGGCCTACCTCGACGATCTGTACGTGACCAACCGGACGGCCTTCCTGGGGGCCTTCACGCTGGAGGCCGAGTTTTGAGCCGCGCGCACATCGCCTTCGGACTGCTCGTCGCGGGGAGCGGCGCGTTCGCGTCTCTCGCTTCGGTGTCCTGCGTCGACGAGGTGCACAACGAGGAGGTCGCGGCGCTCGGCCCCGACACGACCCCTCCGGGGCCGACGCATCGTCCCGGCCAGCCGTGCCTCACGTGCCACGGGGGCTCCGGCCCGGCCAAGCTCCAGCTCAGCATCGGCGGTACGGTCTACCTGACCCAGGGCGGAGGCATGCCGGCGGTCGGCGCCTCCGTCCAGATCGAGGACATCCTCGGCGACGTCTACACCGTGCCCTCGAACAGCGCGGGCAACTTCTTCGTCACGCTCGCCGACTACGCGCCGCACTACCCGACCCAGATGCAGGTGACGTCCCCCGACGGCAGCCTGACCCTCCAGATGCTGACGCACGTCGGGCGCGACGGGTCCTGCGCGGACTGCCACACCGCAACCGAGGGGCCGACCTCACCCGGTCCCATCTACATCAACGCGACGACGTCGGACGGAGGCTGAGCGATGGTGCGCCGCATCCTTCCCTACCTCGTGCCGGCGGCCTTCGCGGCCGTGGCCAGCCTCGCCTCCTGCTCTGTCGTGCAGAACTCAGAGATCGGCATCTCGGCGCCACCCTACAGCCACGAGAGCTTCAGCGCCGTCGGCGACTACCTCGAGAACCGCTGCGGGACGCTCGACTGCCACGGGCAAGCGGGGCGCAATTTCCGCGTCTGGGGCTGCGAGGGGATGAGGCTCGACGAGGACGCCAACCCCTCCTCGTGCGTCGACCCGACCACGGAGGAGGAATACCAGGCCACCTACCGGTCGCTCGTCGGCCTCGAGCCGCAGGTCATGAGCACGGTCTACGCCGGCTGCGCGCCCTACGGGGCAGACGGCGGGGACACCTACCCGCCTGGCGTGAGCTGCCACCCGGAGCTCCTCACGTTCATCCGCAAGGCGCGCGGCACCGAGGCGCACAAGGGCGGGCAGCTCATCTGCGTCCTCGCGCCCTGTCCGCCAGGGCTCTCGCAGGTGCCGCTCGACGGCGACGCGGGCGGTCCGCTCGTCGATCCGCAGGACGTCTGCCTCGTTTCGTGGCTCGAGGGCGCCACGGACATCCACGAGTGCGGCCTGGCGTTCGACATCCCGAACTTCCCGGTCATCGACGCGGGGAGCGAATGAACATACCCCGCGAGCCTGCGAGCGGATTGTCTGAGCCAGGCTCCGTAAGGAGGCTGGCTTGGAACATACCCCGCGAGCCTGCGAGCGGATTGTCTGAGCCAGGCTCCGTAAGGAGGCTGGCTTGAGGCTGCAGGGCGCCGTCCTCGTCGCGGTCGTGGCGATGGCCGGCTCGCTCGCGTCGCCGGCGTTCGCCGCCGACCGGCGCGTGGAGACCGCCGCCAAGGACGCGCTGAAGAAGGCGGCGGACGACTACCTCGGCACCGACTACGCGGCGGGCGCGGCGCGCCTTCAGCGAGCCCTCCGCGGCTGCGGGACGAACCGGTGCACCCCCGCCACGAAGGCCCTGCTGCTGCGCGACCTCGGCACGATGCAGTTTCGCGCCGGGGACGTCGGCGCCGCCAAGAAGAGCTGGGCCGAGGCGATCAAGCTCACGCCCGACCTCGCGCCCAACCCCGACTACGAGACGCCCGACCTTCGGGCGGCCTGGGACGAGCTCAAGGGCGTCGCCGGCGAGGCGGGAGGTGGCGGCGGCGGCGAGCAGCCCACGGGGGACTTCGCGCACACGCCCGCCGCCGAGCAGAGGGTCAACACGCCGCTTCCCGTCTACGTCGAGTACTCGGGGACGACGACCATCGTGCGCGTCGTCGTGAAGTATCGGGGCCCCAAGGGGAGCGACTGGAAGCGCGTCGACCTGAAGCGCGCCGGCGGCGGCTGGGGCGGCGTCATCCCCTGCGGCGACGTTGCGCGCGGGACGATGCGCTACTGGATCCAGGGCTTCGACGACGGCGGCGATCCCGTCGCGAGCTCCGGCGAGCCGAAGCATCCGTATTCGGTACCGATCAAGGACGACATCTCCGGCGAGGCGCCACACCTTCCCGGCAAGCCCGCCCCGAAGCGGTGCGGGGCGGAGGAGGTCGAGGAAGCGCCGCCCCCCGAGGAGAAGGAGGAGCCCGAGCTCAGGAAGCACGCCGAGGAGGGAGGGCGCTTCGCGCGCGTCTGGGTGGGAGTCTCCGCCGAGGTGCCCGAGCTCATGCAGATGCCCGCCGGCAACGACCTGTGCAAGCTCACGTCGCTCGCCCTCCCCGCCAACAACGCGGGAGCGTACTGCACGCTCCCGAACGGCACCGACTTTCCGTCGCGCGCGAGCCCCGACCAGAACAACCTCCTCAGCATCCAGGGCCAGGCGGGGCACAGCGACGGCGGCCTCGTGCCCGGCGACATCCGGGTGATGGCGACGTTCGACTACGCGCTCTCGGCCAACTTCCTCGTCGGCGCGCGCCTGGGCTACGTGTTCAACGCGTATCCGGGACAGGCGGCGGTCTCCGCCGGACACGCGTTCGGCCCGAAGGTCCACGCCGAAGCGCGCGCGACGTACCTCTTCGGCGACGCGCCCCTCGCGCACACCGGCTTCGCACCGATGGTCTTCGCCGGCACGGGCGTCTCGGAGTTCGACGGACACGTCACGAGCGTGGTCTCCCTCGACAACGTGGCTGGCCAGCAGCCGGTCAACATCTGGGTCACTGACGCGCCGTTCTTCATCGCGGTCGGCGGCGGCGTGCGTTACCAGTTCTCGCTCCGCGCGGCCTTCACCGGCGCCGCGCGCGTGAACGCCGTCATCGGCGGCAACGGCCTTATGATGACCTATGGGCCCGAGGTGGGGGTGCTCTATGGCTTCTAGGCGCATGCTCTTGACCGTCGCCCTCGCGGCAGCCGCCTGCACGCGACCGCCCCCGCCGACGGTCGCGCCGCCACGCCTCGACCCGGCGGTGCCGCAGGCCGAGCCGATGTGCCGCAGCACCGGCGAGGCGCAGATCATCGCGTCCAACGTGTGGGCCAACCACGTCACGGTGACGACCCGCCCCGAGGGCAACTTCGAGGTCTCCATCGTCGACGTGGAGCCGTGCCTCACCGTCGCGGTCGCGCGCAACGGCGCCCCTCTGGGGGGGCCCGTCCTCGGCCACTGCCCGTCGAGCCCAGCCGACGACACGGCGACGGCCACGAACGGCACCGAGACGTACACCGCGCGCACCGAGCAGTGGGAGACCGAGCCGACGCACCTCGTGCTCGGCGTCTTCACGTGGGAGTGGCCCCACGCCTACGCGGGGGTGGCTCACGAAGGTCAGCGCCGCGTCGTCGAGCGCGTCTTCGCGCCCCCTGCGGGCGGAGCCCACACCGGCGAGTCGATGCCCGCGCTGGGGACGTTCGGTCGCGACCGGTTCCTCCTCGCCTGGGTCGAAGGAACGGAGGTGCGCGCGCTGCCGCTCGCCCAGTGGGCGCAACCCATCGGCGAGTCCTTCTTCGTGTCGCCGCCCGAGGCCAGGGTCGTGGCGCACCCGAGCGTCTCGTTCGCGAACGACGGCGTCGGTCTCGTCGCGTTCCTCGCCCGCACGAAGACCGGCAGCCACGTCCTCGCGACGCCGATCTTCTGCCGGCCATGAGCATGGAGCCACCCGTGCCGATGCACCATCGCGTCCCCGCCAATGGACTCACGCACCACGTCCTCGAGTGGCCCGCCGAGTCGCCCGCCGGGACAGCCCTGCTCCTCCACGGCTTCATGGACGCCGCCGGAACCTGGGACCTCGTCGCCCCCGCGCTGGCCGCGGCGGGCCTCCGCGTCCTCGCCCCCGACATGCGCGGCTTCGGCGAGGGCCCGCGCGTGCCCTCCGGCGCGTACTACCACTTCGCGGACTACGTGGCCGACGTGGCCGATCTCGTCGTCGCGCTCGTCCCGGCGGACTCGCCGCTCACCCTCGTCGGCCACTCGATGGGCGGCACGGTGGCGACGCTCTATGCGGGCGCGTTCCCGTCCCGTGTGACTCGCCTCGTCGTCGCGGAAGGAGCGGGTCCTCCCGACGGCCAGCACGCGCACGCGCCCGAGCGGGTGACCCGCTGGATCGAGGAGGTGCGCGCGGTGAAGGCCCGCGGCGAACGCACGATGGCGTCGCGCGACGAGGCCCTTCGGCGCCTCGTCGTCAATCACCCGCGCGTCCCGGTCGAGATCCTGCGGACGCGCCTCGACGCCCTCGCGCGCGACCTGCCCGACGGCAGCGTCGTCTGGCGCGCCGACCCCCTCCACGCGACGCGCTCGCCGATGACGTTCTTCGCCGATGGCTACAAGGAGTTCGCGAGGCGCGTGACCTGCCCCGTCCTCTTCGTGTCGGGGGGGAAGCTCGGCTGGCATCCTCCGGACGAGGACGACCGCATCGCCGCCTTCGCGTCGCTCGAGCGGGCGGAGCTC
>JBEKGQ010000168.1:0-10960 GCA_050012715.1 Polyangiaceae bacterium | reverse complement strand
CGATGGCGCCTCGGTCGTCGCGCCCGTGCCGCTGCCGAAGCTACAGTCCGGGATGCCCTACTACTTCGGATTTGCCGGCGGGACCGGCGGCCTCGTTCCGGCGGACGGCGGCTCCGGCGGCTACCGGCAGGAAGTGAAGAACATCGTCGTGACGTTCCCGACGCCGCGCTGTCTGTGAAGTGCCAACGAACGTCGGCGTGCGACCCTGCACGCCGACGGAAGGTCACCCCGGCGCCTTGCACGCGTGGTTCAGCGCGTCGCGGGCGCGCTCGCGCACGACGGGCGCGTCCCGCCCACCGGCGACCGTCGGCAGCGCGGCGCACGTCGCGCGGAGGGCGTTGCCATAGCCGGTGAACGGATCGATCGCCTCGACGACGAACGCGTGCGTCGCGGGGAGGTGCGCGATGGCGTCGGCGAGGACCCCGTCCATCTCGGCGGTGCAGCGCTTCACCGCGTAGCCGAGGGGCACGGTCAGGGCGGAGTAGATCTCGACCGGCCGCGCCGCCAGCGCCTTCGTCCAGGCCACGTGGAGGCGCGCGCAGGGGAGGCGCTCCTCCTTGCTGGCGGCGCCGAGCATCCCGGGCTCGGCCTTCTCGCCCATCCACCACAGCGTCGGGTCGTCGTCCGACGCCAGCGCCACGACGGCGTCCACGCAGCTCGGCGAGTCGCGGGCCGACTCGGGAGCGTCCATCAGCGCTCGCCGGGCGTCCGCGTCCGAGCCCCGGGCCGAGATGCCCCGGCACATCGCGCCCCGCGTCGAGGCGTCCGCCAGCCGGCGTACGATGGCGTCGTGCGCCGGCTTGCCGATGGTCGCGAGCGCGCTCGCCACGTTGAGGTTCTGCAGCGTCGCCGACAGTCGCTCGAGCGCCTGCTCCAGATCGCCGATGAACGGCACGAGCCGCGCGTCGTGCCGGTCCACCGCGCTCGCCGCGAGGTCGGCGCGCGCCGGGTCGGCCAGGCCACCCCGGAGCATCTCCGCGCCCCAGGGCGCGCCGCGCACCACGCCGTCCCACGCCGCGCGGAACGCCTGCACGTCGAACGCGGAGCGCGCCTCGAGGGCGGCCCGGGCCTTGGGGTTCTTGTCGGCCACCCTCCCGAGCGCCGCGATCGCGTCGGGGGTTCCGTTCTGATCGAGCCAGGCGGCGTCGCCCTTTCGCTCCGCCTCTTCGATCGTGGTCGGGGCGCAGGCCCCGAGCAGCGCGGCGAGGAGCGCGAACGTCGCGAGCGGCCCGGGCGACCGGCGCGAGCGCACCGCTACAGCCCCCGCTCCTCGGTGAGGCTCGGCGCGACGAGGCGCGGGCCGTCCTTCAGGTTGAGCCGCACCGGGAGGACGATCATGGGCACCCCCGCGTGCTGGAGCCGCCGCTGGATGGTGAACGCCGTCTCGTTGTGGAGGATGCGCGTGACGAAGGTCTCCTCCTCGAAGATGAGCTGACCGGCGACGAAGAGGCCCTTCGGGTACTTCTGGATCAGCTCCGTCGCGATCTTCTCGGCCTCGACCGCGACCTCGATGCCGGTGGAGAACATGCTCTCCGCGGGGATGCCCAGCCACGCCGCGTACTGCACGTACTTGTCGAGCGCGTGCTTCGTCCGCCGCTCGAGCTCGTGCACCTCGCCGATGCCCTTGAAGACGCCCGAGTCGATGACCGCCACCGAGCAGAAGACGACGCCCTTGAAGTGGCCCGGGAACATGCGCAGGAGCGTCAGCAGCGCGTGCCGCCCGAGGCCGCCGTAGCCGCCGACGAACAGCATCGCCACCGGTTGCTTGCGATCGATGCGCGACGACGCGGCCGCGGCCTCCTCGAGGTTGGCCACGCTCGGCTTCGGCGAGTTGGCCAGATCCGGCAGCGGGTCGGAGAGCTCGACGTCGAGCTGGCGGATGGCCGCGACGACGCGGTTGTAGTGCCGCTTGATCCAGAAGCACACCACGACCAGGAGCCCGGTCACGACGAGCGTCAGCCAGCCGCCGACCGCGAACTTCACGACGCTCGTCACGATGAGGATCGTCACGCAGAGCGCGAGACCGATGATGTGCACCGGGAGGTGGCGCAGCCAGTCCGCGTGCTCCTTGCGGTGCTGGATCCAGAACCGCGCCATCCCGAGGTTCGAGAGGGAGAACGTCAGGAACACGTTGATGGAGTACATGACGACGAGCTTCTCGACGTTGCCGTGCGTGTAGACGAGCGCGGCGATCGACGTTCCCCCCATCAGGATGACGCCGTTCTGCATGCTGAGGCGCTCCGACAGCGCCGCGTAGCGATGCGGCAGCCACGAGTCGACCGCCATGTTGGCCATGACCCGCGGGCCGTCGACGAACCCGGCCTGCGCCGCGATGAAGAGGAGGCCCGCCTCGCTGCAGAGCGCGACGAGCACGAACCAGGACCCGGCGTGGAACCCGCCGAGGCGCCAGGCGCCGGCCACCTTGTCGAGCAGGATGGCGTTCATCGGCTTGGTCTGATCGTCGAAGTCCGGCGCCACGTGCACGAGCAGGTAGGCGAGGATGATGCCGCCCGCCGTGATCGACAGCGACGTGGCCATCAGGATCATGGTGCGCTTCGCGGTGCGCGTCTTCGGCTCGCGCATGATGGGCACCCCGTTCGACACCGCCTCGATGCCGGTGTAGGTGCCGCCGCCGAGGGAGTACGCCTTCACCGTCAGGGCGAGGGCTCCGAAGACGCCGAGCGCCCCGACGGTGCGGTGCAGGTTGGCCCCGGCTTGCTGCGTCACGGCGCCCACGTCGCCGGCGTGGCCCCCGATGGCGACGACGAGGAGCACCGCGTGCGTCAGCACGAACGCCGCGAAGATGGGGGTGATCGCGGCCACCGACTCCTTCACGCCACGGATGTTGAGGATCATGAGCACGCCGATGGCGGCGATCTCGATCGTCACCTTCGTCCGCTGCACGGGGTCGAGCCAGGTGCCGATGTCGTCCGTCGTCACGGCGAGGGCGGCCCGGCCGAACCACTCGCGCGGGATGAGGTAGAAGACCGCGTCGCCCCCCGCCGCGATCGACGTCGTGATCGTGAGGATGTAGTCGACGAGCAGCGCCGAGCCGCTCACCACCCCGAACCGTGGTCCGAGGAGCTTGGTCGCCACGACGTAGCCGCCGCCGCCGGAGGGAAAGTGCTCGATGATGCGGGTGTAGGCGTAGGAGATGATGAAGACGGTGATCGCCGTCCCGGCCGCGAGGAAGACCGCGAGCGACGAGAAGTCGTGCTCCGGGGTCATGATCTCCCGGAACGCCGCGTCGGGGCCGTAGGACGAGCTCGACAGACCGTCGGCGCCGAGGCCGACCCAGGCCAGCATCGCGACGAGCGAGATGCTGTGGAAGGTCTTCTCGGAGTGAACGTCCTTCGGCGCACCGAAGAGGAACGCGCGTATCTTCTTCCACATCGTAGAAGGGGCCTCGCGTTACTTTCCGGTCGCGCGGCCACCATAATGCAGTCGGGGCGGTCGTCAAACTGCTCGCGGGCCCCGGAGAAGGAGAATCACCTCGTCCGTGCGGATCCTCTTGACTGGCGGAACAGGCTTCATTGGTACGGCCCTGTGCGCGGCCCTCGAGAAACGGGGCGACGCGGTGGTCGTCGTCTCCCGGCGTCCGTCGCCGGCCGGCGCCCGCGCCTCCGTGGGCTGGGATGCCGTCGCGGGCGAGGTCGAGCGCGCGGAGGCGGTGATTCACCTGGCGGGTGAGCCCGTCGCCGACGCGCGCTGGACGCCGGAGCGACTCGAGCGCATCCGGAGCAGCCGGGTCGACACCACGGCCCGTCTCGCGCGGGCCATCGTGGCGGCGTCGAGCAAGCCGCGCGTCTTCGTCAGCGCCTCGGCCATCGGCTTCTACGGGATGCGCCGCGACGACGTCGTCTGCGACGAGCAGAGCCCGCCGGGGGACGACGTCCTCGCGCGGGTGTGCGTCGCGTGGGAGGCCGCCGCCGAGCCGGTGAAGGCGGCCGGGATCCGCGTCGTTCACCCGCGCATCGGCGTCGTGCTCGGCTCCGGTGGCGGTGCGCTCGCGAAGATGGTCAAGGCCTTCCGCTGGTTCGTCGGCGGACCGGTGGGCGACGGGACGCAGTGGACGAGCTGGATCCACCTCGACGACGCGGTGCGCGCCCTGCTCTTCCTCGTCGACGAGGCTTCGCTCGCGGGCCCGGTCAACCTGGTGGCCCCGGCGCCGGTGACGATGAACGAGCTGGCCCGCGCCGTCGGCGAGAGCCTGGGACGCCCGTCGGCCTTGCGGGTCCCTCCCGTCGCGCTGCGCCTCGCGCTCGGTGACGGCCTCGCGGAGCTCCTCCTGAGCGGCCAGCGCGTCGCGCCCCGCCGGCTCGAAGCGGCCGGCTTCGCGTTCGCGTTCGCGCGTATCGCCGAGGCGCTCGCCGGCTTGCGCTAACATCGGCCGCGGCGTGAAGAACCCCTCCGTCCGCCGCCTCTTCGTCGCGCTGGGCGTGTTCGCGGCGCTCGTCGCGATCGGCACGGTCGGCTACCTCGTGCTCGGCGGTGGCCGATGGAGCCTCGGCGACTGCGCGTACATGACGGTCATCACCATCACGACCGTCGGCTTCTTCGAGCTCGGCCACATGCGCGAGGTGCCCGGCGCGCGCGCGCTGACGGTGGTGCTCATCATCGGCGGCGTCGGCGTGCTCGCCTACGTGCAGTCGAACCTCACCGCGCTCCTCGTCGAGGGGGTCATCGGGCAGGCGCTACGGAGGAGACGGATGCAGAAGGAAATCGAGAAGCTCTCCGGGCACGTCGTCGTGGCCGGCGCCGGTGGCACGGGCAAGCACGTCATCGAGGAGCTCGTCGTCACGAGGACGCCGTTCGTCGTCATCGATCGGAGCGAGCAGACGCTCCGCCAAATCTCCGACGAGATGTGCGGCGGCAAGATGCTCCACGTCCACGGCGACGCCACGCTCGACCACGTGCTGCTCGCGGCCGGCGTCCAGCGGGCGCGCGGCGTCATCGCGGCGCTCACGCTCGACAAGGACAACCTCTACGTGACCCTCAGCGCGCGCAGCCTGAACGCCGCGGCGCGCATCGTCAGCAAGGTCGTCGAGGACGACGCGGCGCCCAAGATCATCAAGGCCGGGGCCTCCGCGATCGTCAACCCGATCCTGATCGGCGCGCGTCGCCTCGCCGGGGAGCTCATTCGCCCCGAGGTGCACGAGTTTCTCGACCAGATGGTGCGCGACAAGGACAAGAACCTGCGGCTCGAGGAGGTCGCCGTGCCGCGGGGCTCGTCCTTCGTCGGCAGGTCGCTGAAGGACGTCCCCATCCGTCGCGAGACGGGCGCGCTCGTCGTCGCCGTGCGCGGGAGCGACCGGGAGTTCAAGTACAACCCCGATCCGGACCACGTCATCGTCGAGGGGACGACGCTCGTCGTCCTCGCCGAGACCGAGAGCATCGTGAAGCTGCGCGCCCTCGTCGGGTAGGCGAGGGCGCGTGCTCTACAGGGTGTCGAGCGGGACGCGGATCGGGCAGCCGTGGTGGCCGGTGCGCTCGGCGTACTGCTGGTGGTACTCCTCGGCCTTGTAGAAGGCGTTCATCGGCTGGATCTCGGTCGTGATCTTCTGGTCGAGCGTCTTCTGCTCCGCGGCGAGCGAGGCGCGCGCGGCGGCCGCCTCTTCGTCGCCGAACGTGAAGATGACGCTGCGGTAGCTGTCGCCCTCGTCGGGCCCCTGCCCGCCGACCTGCGTCGGATCGTGGATCTTCCAGAACACGCGGAGCAGGTGCTCGTAGGGGACGCGCGCCGGGTCGAACTCGACCAGCACCGTCTCGGCGTGGCCCGTCGTGTGGGTGCAGACCTTCGGATACGTGGGGTCGCTCGTGTGCCCGCCGGTGTACCCGACCGCCGTCGCGACCACCCCCGGGACGTGCCGGAACGCGTCCTCGACGCCCCAGAAGCAGCCCGCCGCGAACGCCGCGAGCTTGTCGTGCCCGGTGGGCGTCAGCGGCGTTCCGTAGCCGACGTGGCCCGGGTCCGAGCCGACGTGGGCCGGCGTGGCGCTGCCGGAGGCGGCCGGCTCGGGGGAGACGTCCGCGGTGGTGCGCGTGGCGTGGCAACCGGCGGAGGCGATGGCGAGGGCGACGATGCAGCCGAGTCTCATGCACACCACTACGCGCGAGGGCCGGCCCGGTATCGCTCGCCGGCTCATGCCGCCAGCCCCCGCGCCGTCAGCACTTCGAGGAGGTCCCCCCGGAGCGGCTGCTTGGCGCTCTGCAGCATCCCCCGCGCCAGCTCGACGAACCGCAACCCGCGCGTCGACTTGAGGGCCGCGAGGGCGGCCAGCCGGTCCGCGGGGGCGCCGTGCTCGAGCACCCCGAGCAGGATGTCCGCCGCCTCCAGCGTGTCGATCCGGGAGAGCGCGCGCAGCGCCGACGCGCGCGGCGCCGCGTCGGGCGACTCCCGCAGGATGCGCGACAGCGGGTCGACCGCGTGCGGGAAGTAGAGCGTCTCCACCGCCTTGCACGCCTGCTCCGCGACCGTCGGGTCGGCGTCGCGAAGGGCGGCGCGGACGGTGACGAAGCTCCGCTTGAAGAAGAGCGTCTGGAGCGACTGGAGCACGGCGACCTTCACGCGGCGCTCGTCGCGCGCGAAGAGCTTCTCCAGCGGCGAGAGCACCGCGTAGAGCTGGAGCTGCGCGAGCTGCTCGGCCAGGCGGAGGCGCGCGTCCTGCATCGTCGAGCTCTTGTCGTCGGGCCGCTCCTCGAGCGGCAGCGCGGTGAGGCGCGCGAGCATGGCCTTGCGCCGGATGAGGTCCGGCCAGCGCTTGTCGAGGAGCACGTCGGCGCAGGCCTCCGCGGCGCTCCCGCGCTGCTCCCACTCGACGACGTCCACGTGCCACACCTCGGTGAAGTGCGTGTCCTGGCGCAGCGGATGGGCGAGCGCGCTCGAGGTCTCGAGCCCCTCGTCGGACATGCTCTCGTAGCGGAGGGCGACGCGTGCGTAGTGCTCCCGGCGCGACGGATCCAGATCGAGCCCGGAGAGCTCCTGGTAGATGGCGCCGACGCTCGCCCACTGGCCGACCTCCCCGTAGGCGAGGACGGAGGCGAGGAGGGCGTTCTCGGCGATCTCCGGCGGGGCCTTCCGCGCCAGGTGCTGCTTGGCGAGCGCCTGCCACAGCCGCGCTTGCTGGATGGCGTACCCGCTCGCCGCGGAGGAGAGGCCGAGCGACTGCGCGTACTCGGCCGCCTCCCGCGTCAGGGTCGCCGCCGCGCTCGTCTCCTCGCGCTCGGTCGCCGCGGCGATGGCCTCCTCGAAGTACTCCAGCGCGAAGTACTTCAGGTGATCCTCGCGGAGGATGCGCACGCAGTTCACGTAGCCCTCGAGCACGTCCTCGAAGGCGCCGCTCTCGCGCCCGATCTGCACGAGGACCCCGAAGCAGTCGAACGCCCGCTCGCGCAGCCCCACCGACTCGAAGTGGTCCGCCGCCTCCTCCACGAGGCGGACGCTGGCCACCATCGCCTCGCGAGCCTGCGCGGCGTCGCCGCACTGCTTGGCGCACCGGGCGAGGTTGAAGCGAACGAGCGCCGCGACGTACGCGTCGTCCCCGCGCTCGGTGATGTGCGCGAGGCGGGACCACAGCGCGCGCGCGGCGGGCCACTCCTTCGCCCGCTCGCGGCAGATCGCCGCCGCCGCGACGAGGCCGGCGTCCTCCATCTCGCGGGCCGCTTCGGCCATCTGCCCCTGCGCGGCGAGGACGCGCGCCCGATCGACCGGCGGCACCTTGAGCATCAGCGCCGGTGCCCGTCGCCATGCCGATGCATCGGTCGCGGCGAGGTAGCAGAGGACGGTGAGCGCGCCGCGCGCGTCCCCGCGACGGGCGAGGATCTCCTCGAGGGGGCGCAGGACCGCCAGGTAGTCGTGCTCGGAGACGTGCGTCTGCGCCGCGGCGGCGAGGAGCGCGGTGAGCGCGGCGTCGAGATCGCCCCGCGCGATGGCCGCCTTGGCCCGGTCGCGGAGGATGTAGAGATCCTCGAGCACCCGGAGAGGGTAGCGGCAGCCGCGTCGGGGCGCGACCCGCCCGGGCCGGCTCTACTGGAACGAGATCCCCACGTTGAGCGACAGCGGCACGAGGTACATCGTCGCGTTCGACCCGCTCGAGTACGTCTGGGTCGAGTCGTTGTACGTCTCGCCGTTGCTCTGCGTCAGCGAGAACATCGGGAGGTCCGCGCGCAGGTTGACGACGCCGCCGACGTGGCTGGCCCGCATGAACGCGACGCCGAGCTCTCCGTACGCGCCGAAGCCCGAGCCGTCGTAGGCCGGGGCGTTCCCCTCGTTCGCCTGGAAGTAGGCGAACATCAGCCCGCCGCCGATGAACGGCGCGACGTCCGAATCGCTGAGGAAGTACCGCAACCCCGTCCCGAGCGACGCGTACCCGAGCTTGTTGTCGGCGCTGCCGATGCCGCCCGCGCGCCCCTGGCCGAGGATCGCGAGGTTCTTCAGCCGGAACTGCATGTCGATCTCGATGCCGCCGGAGGCGGTCGTGGGGGTGCCGACCGCGGACTGCCCGGTGAGCCCGAGGATGACCCCCGCCTGCACCGTCTTCTGCTTCGGCGTCCGCGTCTCCGAGCTCACGACGTTGTCGACGCTCTCGGTCTGCTCGAGCGTCTTGTGCTCGACGAGCGCGGTGACGAGCCGCTCCGACGCGACGGGCACTTCCTCGGCGCCCTGGATGAAGAGGCGCCGGTCGTCGTTCGTCGCGCGCTCGCTGAGGACGAGGAGGATCTTGCCGCCGAGCTTGCCGATGCGGATGTCGTAGACGCCGGGGTGCGCCCCGTGGGCCGCGAGCGCGTGGCAAAGGACGTCCGCCGTCGTCCGGGCGTCGTCCCGGTCGACGCCCGCGTGCTCGCCGACGACGCAGGTGTATCCACCGGCCACCCCGGCCACCGTCAACGCGTCTTCACGCGGAGCTGACTCCGCGGCCATGGGCGCAGGCTGCTCGGTGGCGGGAGGCGGGAGCGGGGGAGGGGGCTCCTGGGCGGAGGCGGCCGTCGCGACGAGGGAAAACGCGAGCGAAGCGAGGAAAGCGGCGGACAGGGCGAAGCGGCGGGGCGAAGGGCGCGGGTGCATGGCCTCGCCGTAGAGCAAGCGGTGTGCCTCAGCCGTGAGGGCGCTTTTCAGCCCGTCGGCGGCAAGCTTCGCCGGGAGTCGACCCCGCGACGGGCGGCTCTCCTCGTCAGCTGGAGCACCGTCTCGACCAGGCCGATCACCACGTAGAACGAAAGGAGCCACACGAGCACGAACGCCGGCCGCGTCTGCAGGCTCACGATCGCGCTCGACCCGACCGCGAACGCCACGAGGAGGAACGTGCGCGCGTTGAGCCGCAGGTCCTTGAAGCTGCGGAACTTGATCGTCGACACCATCAGGAACGAGAGAAATATCGTCAGCCCGACCATCGCCCACACGTACCGCGGCCCGTGGAGGCGCAGCTCGTCGCCCATCGCGTGGTTCGCCAGGACCAGCGAGATGAGGATCCCCGCCGCGCCCGGGACCGGCAGGCCCACGATGTACTTGCCCGGCTTCGTCGGCGCGCCCTTCTCGCCCATCGACAGCACGTTGAACCGCGCGAGGCGCACCGCGCCGGCCCCCGCGAAGAGGAAGCCCGCGATGAGCCCCGCCTCCGGCTTCTGCCAGAGCGACCACTTGTAGACGAGCAGCGCCGGGGCCACGCCGAACGAGATCGCGTCCGCCAGCGAGTCGATCTGCAGGCCGAACGCGCTCTGCGTCTTCGTCAGCCGCGCGACTCGTCCGTCGAGCATGTCGAAGAACAAGGCGAACACGAGCAGGAGCGACGCCCGGTAGTAGTCGTCGTCCCCCTGCGCGGTCGCGCTGATGCGGATGGAGTCGAACCCGCAGAACACGCTGGAGAGCGTGATGATGTTGGGCAAGAGAAACAGCGTCTTGCGGAGGTCGAGCTTGCGGGCGAGCGGGGGCACTTCGGGTTCCTGACGCGACGAAGCATCAATGGTGCCCACACATTGGGCGTCCCGTAAAGATACGACGGCGCTGCGGTCCAGCGGCCCCGCCCGGACGAGCGTCTCGGCCACCCTCGGCCCCCCTGCCGGACAGCCCGCCCCGCCGAGCTATATTGCGAGCCTTGGCGCAGAGTTCCGCTCCCGATCCGATGGTGCGAGGGACGGTCCTCGTGGGGATGGCGGCGGCGGTGGAGCACCTCTGGGGTCGGGGCGCCCTCGACGCCATGAGAGGCCGGCTCGCGCTTCCGGCCGACCACGCGCTCTTCGACCAGATCGCCTCGCCCCTCTCCTGGTACCCGGAGAAGCTCGCGGCGCGCGTCGGGGCGATCGTGTGGGACGAGCTGACGGCGCGCGACGAAGCGGCCTTCGCCGGCTTCGCCGAGCGCACCATCGATCACGGCTGGGGGCGCATGCACAGCGTGCTCGTGCGCCTCGCCACGCCGAAGCTCCTCGCGCGGCGCGCGCCCGAGCTCTGGCGCCGGGACCACTCGCACGGCGCGGTCGAGGTGACGGTCGTCGACCCGACCACGCTTCGGCTCCGCCTGTCCGACCACCCGTGGGTGCACGACCCGGTCATGCGCCGGTTCCAGGCGCGGTCGTTCCGCTACATCCTGAGCCTCACCCGCGTCCGGGACCTCGAGACGGTCGAGGCGGCGGACGTGGCGGGGGCGCTCGTGATGACCGCCACCTGGCGCTGAGGCTGCCTCGCGTTCGCCCGCCGGAAATTGGCCCCCGACGGACCGCCGCCATACGCTTCGACGAGGTCTCGCATGAGAAGCGCTCGTCTCCCGCTCGCCCTCGCCATGGCCCTCGCCCTCGGCGTGTCCGGCTGCGTGCACAACAGCGAAGAGCACCAGCTCGACGAGATGATGGCGACCATCGACGAGGTGCAGCACGACCGCGACGAGGCCGAGAAGGACATGATGGTCGAGGCCATCTCGGACCCGCACGTCGGCTCGGGGGCGCCGAGCCGGCAGCCCGCGCCCGCGCT
>JBEKGQ010000167.1:0-10978 GCA_050012715.1 Polyangiaceae bacterium | reverse complement strand
CGTCGTGCGCCTCGCCGTCCGCGCCGGCGCACGACACGAGGATGATCCCGACCGCGCCGCCGATCCGGGTCACTTGCCGATGATCTGCCGGGCGATGACCAGCCGCTGCACCTGCGCCGTTCCCTCGTAGATCTGCAGGATCTTCGCGTCGCGCATCAGCTTCTCCACCGGGTAGTCCTTCACGTACCCGTAGCCGCCGAACACCTGCACCGCGTCGATCGCGCTCTGCATCGCTGCGTCCGCGCCGAACGCCTTCGCGCACGACGACGTCATCGGGTCGCGGTGCCCCTTGTCGAGGCTCCACGCCGCCTTCCGCACGAGCAGGCTCGTCGCCTCGATGCGGATCTTCATCTCGGCCAGCATCGCCTGGATCAGCTGGTGCTGCGCGATGGGCACCCCGAACGTCTTTCGCTCCTTCGCGTAGGCCACGCTCTCGTCGAGGCAGCGGCGCATGACGCCGACCGCGATGGCCCCGATGTCGGGTCGCGTCTGGTTGAACGTCTCCATCGCGAGCTTGAAGCCCTGCCCCGGCGGCGCGAGCACCTGCGCGGGGGGGATCTTCACGTCCTCCAGCACGAGCGGCGCCGTGTCGCTCGCGCGCTGGCCGAGCTTGTCCTCGTGCCGCCCGGGCTTCACGCCGCTCTGGGAGCGCTCCACGATGAACGCGCCGATGCCCTTGTGCTTCAGCGCCGGGTCCTCGGTCGCGAAGACCACGTAGAAGCTCGCGAGGGTCGCGTTGGTGATCCACTGCTTCGTCCCGTTGAGGACGTAGCCGCCGCGGCCGTCCTTCGTCGCGCGGCACTGCAGGCCCGCGACGTCGCTCCCCGCGCCCGGCTCGCTCGTCGCGTAGGAGACCATCACCGGCTCCTTCACGAGCCAGCCGAGGTACTTCTTCTTCTGCTCCTCGGTGCCGCCCAGCTTGATCGGCGTCAGGCCGAGCGTGTTCGCGGTCATGCTCGTCTGGATGCCGGAGCAGCCGTACGCGAGCTCCTCGGTGATGAAGCTCGAGTCCACGTCGCTGAGGCCCGCGCCGCCGTACTCGGCGGGGAGGGTGGGGTTCACGAGGCCGATGGCGTGCGCCTCGTCGAACACCTCTTTCGGGAACCGCGACTCCCGGTCGCAGGCGGCGGCGATGGGGATGATGCGCTCGCGGGCGAAGCGGCGCGCGGTCTCGATGAGGGCCTGCTGCTCCTCGGTGGGCTCGAAATCGAACATGCCCCTAGGCCTACCGCGACCGGACCGCGGACTCAAACCGGGACGGCTACTCGCGCGCGCGTCGGCGCCGCTTCTCGAGCTCCGCCCGGGCCGCGCGGGCGCCGAGGATGTAGCCACAGACGATCCCGATGAGCAGGACACCCGGGATGAAGATGAAGTGCTCGGGTCCGGGCGTGCCCATCGTCAGCTCTCTTCGGGCTTCTTCTTCGCGTCCGCCTTGGCGGCATCGGCGGCCGCCCGGTCGAGCACGCGCTCGAGATCGGCGAGGCGCGAGCTCAGCGCGCCCTGTTTGCGCCAGACGATCGCGACCCAGGCAAAGAGCACGACCCACAGGGCGGCGTAGGCGGCGACGAGGAGCGTCCCCCCGCTGTACTGCTCCCTGGCGTTCCCCTGGACGGCCTCGAAGCTCGTCGAGCGATCGTCGGGCGACGACGTCGATGTCGCCGACGGGGAGGCGGACGGCGTGGCGGCGGGCAGCTGGCCTACGATGTCGGTCATCCTTCGGTCCTCGTGTCGAGCCCCAGGTCGATGGCGTCGGCCTCGGCGCGGGCCAGGCGGCTCTGGGCGAGCTCGAGCCGGGCCCGGGCCCAGAGCATGAGCGCGGCGAGCAGCGTGAAGCAGAGGAAGCCCCCCGCGAGCGCGAGCTTCATGTCGGGGTGCTGCAGTCCGCCGCCGTTGCCGGTGATGACCATGGGGTGCTGTCCGCCCCACTTCTGCACGCTGTAGTGGATGATGGGCAAGTTGGCGGCGCCGAGGACGCCCATGCCGGCGGAGAAGCGCTTCTCGGTGGTGCCGTCGCCCGCGAAGGCGCGAAGCACGAGGTACGCCACGTAGATGAGGAAGCTGAGGAGCGCCGTCGTGAGGCGCGGGTCCCACGTCCAGAACGAGCCCCAGGCCTTGGCCCCCCAGAGCGGCCCGGTGATGAGCCCGATGGCGCCGAAGACGACCGCCACCTCGGCGCCCGCGCGGGCGAAGGCGTCGCGCGCGTCGGTGGCGCGCACGAGGTACGCGAGCGAGCCGAGGAAGCAGGCCCCGGCGCCGAGGTACATCGCGTACCAGCTGGGCACGTGGAAGTAGAAGATCTTCTGCACGACGCCCATGCGCGCCTCGATCGGCGCGACGAGGAAGATGAAGCCCACCTCGCCGATCACGGCGGCGGCGGTCAGGGCCAGGAAGGCGTAGAAGAGCGCGTCGAGGGAGCGTCCCGGGCGTTCCATGGGGCTTGCCTCAGGACAATAGCAGGGCGGCGGAAAACACCATCATTTGGGCCGGGCGAGCTTCTGCTCGACGTCCTTCAGCGCGGCCGACAGGGCGGGGTTCTCGGGATCCATGTGGTTGGCCATCACGAGCTGCAGCTTGGCCTGCCGGAGATCGCCCTTGAGCAGGAGCTCCTCGGCGCGACGGGCGAAGGGGCGCGCCGAGGGCGAGCGCACGGAGTCCTCGAGGGTGGCGTTGGCCGGAGCCCGCATCGACGGCGGGCGCGAGAGCGGCGAGAAGCTGATGCGCGGCGGCGGGCGGGGGGTCCGGTGGAGGACGGTCAGCTGCTCGTCGTACTGCCCGCGCAGGCGGTCGTCGCACAGGACGGCGTAGGCCTCCGCGCCGCGCTTGAAGACGGTGCCCACCGCCTCGCGCTCGTCGGCGCCGCGCGACGTGTGGCGATCGGGGTGGAACGTGTCGCAGAAGACGTGGAAGGCGGCCTGGATCTCGTCCGCCGAGGCGTCCGGGCGGACGCCGAAGAGGTCGTAGTACGTGAGCTCGTCGAGGATCTCGAGCCAGGCGAGCACGTATTCGCCGGAGCGCCCGTCGTCGCCGCCGCTCGTGTTCGCCTCGTCCGTCATGCCCGGAGCCCTCTACTGGAGCCGCGCGGCGGCGTTTCGTTCCGCCATCGACGAGATGCTGTGCGCCCCCGCGATGCCGACGAGCTGGAGCGTCGCGTGGGCCTCGCGCCCGGTCGCCGCGTCCATCGCGAAGACCTTGAGCGTCCCGCTCTCGTCCACCTCGAAGCGCACCTGGATGGTGACCTGCCCTCGCGGGGCGGCCCGGAGGCCCGTGAGCTCCACCTCGCCGAGGTAGGTGTTCTGGCCGAAGGTGGCGTCCTCCCCCTGGGCGACGCGGACGCGCACCATGCTCTGCATGTCGCTCGACGTCGTGAAGGCCCGGGTGCGCTCGCAGGGGATCTTCGCGTTGCGCTGGACGACGACGTCACACCAGCCGCCGACCGTCTCCACCACCAGAGCGCGGGGCGTGACGTCGACCAGCACCGGCGTCAGCGGCGCGCGCGGAGGCGGAGGAGCCGGCGTGCGGACGGGCGAGAGCGCCTGGGTCGCCGTGCGCGCGATCGGTGACGGAGGCGGCGCCGAGGGCGGCACTGGGGCGGCCGGCGGAGGCGGGGGTGGTGCCGCCGCCGGCTGGGGCGGAAGCGCCGGGGGCCCGGGCGGCGCCGAGGGCGGCACCGGAGCGGTGAACGGGGCGCCGACGCCGTAGATGGGGAGCGCCGGGTAGGGCGTGGGCGCGACGACCGGGCGCTCCAGCGGCTGCGTGATGACGCGCTCCGGCGGCGGGGCAACCGGCCGCTCCATCGGCTGGGTGGAGCCGAGGCCGACGATGGGCCGCGCCGCGATGGGGGTGGCGGCGGCTCGCTCGGCCTTGAGGACCTCGGCGAAGACGAGCGGGCGCGGAAGGGTGATCCCCGGGTCGGGATGCGAATCGCCCGGCAGCGTGGGGTCCGATGCCGGCGGCGGCGGAGCCGGCGGCGCGGCCTGCCGCGTCCCGTAAGGCTGCGTCGTGACGAGCCCCTTGGGCGGAGCCTCGGGCGGCGGCGTGTTCACGTTCGCCAGCCGGCCCATCTTCGCCGTCGTGGTGGGCATGGGCGGCGGGCCCCCCATGCGGGCCGTCGTGCGCGGCACCTCCGGCGAGGTCGGCATCAGGGGGCGCGCCTTCTCGCGCTCCGCCATCAGCTCGGTGACCTTCGTGGCGAGGGTCACGTCGTCCGGCCCGTCCTCGTCGGGCGGCGCAAACGACGGGACCGACGGGTTCGACGCGCCCACGGGGTTCGACGGGTACGACGGACGCGACGACCGTCGCGACGAAGGCGTGGGCGGCGGCGGGATGCTGCGGCGGCGCGCGACCTCGGTCAGCGCGGCGGCCTGGATGGCGGCGCCGATGGCGACCACCTCGTCCGGGTTCACGCGGTCGTGGGGCACCGCCCCGAAGAACTGCTCGACCCGCCGGCGCACGAGGGGGATGCGCGAGGAGCCGCCGACGAGGATGATCTTGTCGAACGCGCTCACCGGGAGCCGCGCGACCGAGAGCGCCTCCTGGCAGACGGCGAAGGTGCGCTCGACGAGCGGCGTCGCGAGCATCTCGAGCTCGTCGCGCGTCATGCCGAAGTCGAGATCCAGGTGGGCGCCGCCCACGCCGAAGGCCACCTCGCGCAGCTTGGTCTGCGTGCGATCGCGCGCGGAGAGATCGATCTTCACGAGCTCGGCGGCCACGCGGAGGCGCTCGAAGGCCTGCGAGTCGGTCCGGGGATCGTAGCGGTGGGTGTGGAGGAAGGCCTCCGCCATGCGCTCGGCGATGGCGACGTCGAGATCGTCGCCCCCGAGGAAGGTGTCGCCGGCGGTCGCGAGGACTTCGAAGACGTTGCCCGAGAGGTCGAGGAGCGTGCAGTCGAAGGTGCCGCCGCCGAAGTCGTAGATCGCGATCCGCTCCTTGGCCGCGCGTCCGAGGCCGTACGCGAGCGCGGCCGCGGTCGGCTCGTTGATGATGCGGAGGACGTCGAGCCCCGCCACGCGCCCGGCCACCTTGGTCGCCGCGCGCTGGAGCTCGTTGAAGTTCGCGGGGACGGTGATGACCGCGCGGTCCACCGACTCGCCGAGGGCGCGCTCGGCCAGCTCCTTCGCGCGACGGAGGACGAACGCGCTGATCTCCGGGAGCGTGTACTCCTGTCCGCGGGCGACGACGAGCGGACCCTGGCCGGGCCCCTCCTTCAGCTCGAAGGAGAAGCGCTGGCGGGCGCGGCGGATCTCGTCGGAGCCCCAGGCGCGGCCGATGAGACGCTTGATGCTGGCGATGGTGTTCTTGGCGTCGACGACGCGCCGCTCCTTGGCGGGGTAGCCGACGAGCACGTCGCCGTTCGGGTGAAACGACACGACGCTGGGCAGGAGGCGGCGGCCCTGTTCGTCCGGCAAGACGTGAACCCGCCCGCCTCGCACGCAGGCCACGACGGTGTTGGTCGTACCGAGGTCGATTCCGACGACCGCCATCGAGAAGGGATTACCACAAGTCAGTCAGTCGAGGCCGCCTCCGCTTCGAGATCGGCCAGGACTTCGCGGAACCAGGCGCGAACGGTGCCCGGGAACGGCCACATCCAGCCGTAGTCGGGGCCGACGTAGCGGCGCACGATCTCGTCCTCCAGCGCGCGCGCCGCGCCGATGCCGTGCACCTCGGCGGTGGCCCGGATGGTCTCCACGTAGGCCTCCCACTCGATGCGCGCGCGGCCCCACGCGAGGAAGAGCGGAAAGAACGGCACGAGGTAGACGAAGGCCATGACGAAGTCGCCCATGCGGCGCCTCTGGCGGAGATGAACGCGCTCGTGCCGGAGCAGGATGTAGCGCGCGTCGTCGTCCATGCCGCGCCATGCGTCCGGGACGTAGAGCTTGCCGAAGAGCACGGTGTGGTAGCGCGTGAGGTAGTGCCTCTGCCCGCCGAGGGTCACGACGGCGAGGAGGAGCGCGATGACGCGCTGGAGCGTGTCGCCCCGCTTCGGGACCACGTCGAACGAAGGGAACTCCCGCTGGATGTCGGCGAGGAGGGTCTCGTGGCGGACGTTGCGGCGGGTCATCATCGAGGAGCTCGTGGGTCACGCGTCGGGGGAGGCGGCGTCATCGGTGTCGTCCGCGGGCGCCTTGCCGGGACCGCGCTTCAGGAGACCGCGGAGCGTCGCGGTGAAGCCGGCGGCCGTGAAGGCCGGCACGAGCGGGCTGCTGGCGGCGTCGACGCCATCGACGGTGGCGATGAGGAGGGCGCGGTGGTGGCCGCGCTCCACGCGGTCGGCGAGGGCGCGGGCGAGCTTCCGCGCCGCCTCCGAACGCGCGGGCTCTTCGACCGGGAGGAAGGTGAGAAGGGGGTGCTCGCCGCGCCCGAGCCAGCCGAGGAGCGCCCCGTCGTCGAGGACGACCACGGCCCCGGCGGCGCGCTGAGGGCGCGCTTCGCCGCGGGTGGTCGCCGGCCAGTCGAGCAGGGCGCCCCACGCGTTCGCCGGATCCGTGGCCGAGAGGACGATGGGCGCGACGTCGTCGCGGGGATCGCGGCGCGCGCGCAGGCGCTCGTCGGCCCCGGGCAAGGCGAACTGCGCGCCGCCGCGCCCCTCGACGAAGTAGCCGCGTCGCACGCGCCCCTGGTCCTCGAGGGCCTTGAGGACGTCGTAGACGACGGCGAAGCCGCCGGCGATGCCCTCCGCGTGGGCGGCCTCGCGCGTGACGACGCCGTACCGGTCGAGGAGCGCGCGCGCCACGGCGGCACGGCGATCGGTGTCGCCTGGCCGCTCGGCGTTGCGCGACGACCGCAGCGACCAGCGACCCTCGCTGCCGGGGGGGCCCGTGCGGGGCGCGCGCGCGTGCCTTGGGTGCTGCCTTCGCTGGGCCTCGCTCGCCTGCGCCCGGGCGCGGCTGCGGAGGGGCTCGAGCGTGTCGTTGGTGACCTCTCCGGCCCAGACCATTTGCCAGAGGACATCGAGGGCGTCCCCGGGGAAGCCACCGAGGGTGCGCGCGATGTCGGCGAAGAAGACCGCCCCGCCCCGACCGAGGAGCTCGCGCAGGGCGTCCGCGACGGGGCCCTCCACCCGCGTGGGCGACCGCGCGAGGAGCGGCTCGTGCTCGGCGAGGTAGAGCGCGATGCGCCCGTCGTTGTTTCCCAGGGCGTCGATCCCCGCCCACACGACCTCTCCGGACGCGCATAGCGCGTCGAGGTCCCAGGTCCGGTAGCCGTCGAGCCGCGCCGGGAGGATCTCCGACTCGAGGGACGAGGCCACGAGCGGGCAGCCTTCGAGCTCACCGACGACGGCGAGCAGCGCATCGCGTCCCCGCCGCTTCGTTTGCAGCCCCTGCCACTCGGGCAAGAACGCGGCGAGCGCGCGGGCGTCGACCGGTTCGATGGCGCGCCGCAGCCGCGCGAGGGACTTGCGGCGCACGGCGTCGAGGACGTCCCGGTCGACGAGCTCCGGGGTCGACCCGCCGGGCAAGAACGCCCCCTCGACCAGCCGTCCCTCCCGGACGAGCACCGCGGCCTCGGCCTCGACGACGGACAGGTGCAGCCCGAGGCGAGCCGCGACGTCGCGGGCGTGGAAGGGACCATGGGTCCGCGCATGGCGCGCCACGAGAGACCGGACGGGAGCCACCGACGGCTCGAGGAGCGCGGCGGGCAGCCCCTTCGGCAGGGGCGTGCCCAGGCCATCGCGCAGCCTCGCGGCGTCCTCCGTCGCCGCGAAGCGCTCGGCGCCTGCCACGCGCACCGCGATGATCCGTCGAGCGCGCAGGAGCTCCTGCGTCCACTCCGGCGCGCGCTCGGGAGGCTCGCAGCGCTGGCGCAGCTCGTCGAGCGAAAGATCCCCGACGGCGAGAAGCAGATCGTGCACCGCGTCCGCGTGCACCGCCGGGCGGGTCAGCCGCTGGAGCCCGCGCTCGTGCTCGACGATGACGTCGGCGTCGAGGAGCCCGCGTAGCTCGGTCTCGCCGAGCAGCTCGCGGAGGCGCTCGTGGTCGATCGTCAGCGCCTGCGCGCGGCGCTCGGCCAGCGGCGCGTCGCCCTCGTAGATGAAGCTCGCGACGAACGCGAAGAGGACGCTCGACGCGAACGGGGAGGGGATCCGCGTGTCGACCGTCGTCACGCGGATGCGCCGCGTCTGCACGTCGCGCAGCACGCCGACGAGGCCCGGGAGATCGAAGGCATCGCGCAGGCACTCGCGGTACGCCTCGAGGACGATGGGGAACTCGGGGTGGCGCGAGGCGACGGCGAGGAGATCGCCGGCGCGCTTGCGCTGGGCCCAGAGGGGCGTTCGACGGCGCGGATCGCGGCGTGGGAGGAGCAGGGCGCGGGAGGCGCACTCGCGGAAGCGCGCCGCGAAGAGGGCCGTGCCGTGGAGGGCGCGGGTGACCTCGGCCTCGACCTCGTCGGGCGAGGGGAGGAAGAGCTCCGGCGGGGGTGGCTCGTCGCATGCCGGGATGCGGAAGGCGATGCCGTCGTCCGTGTAGTGGAGGTCGACCTCGACGTACTTCTCGCGGAGGCGCGCCGTGACGGCGATCGCCCACGGCGCCAGCACCCGCGTCCCGAAGGGGCACATGACGACGACGCGCCAGTCGCCCACCTCATCGACGAAGCGCTCGACCACGATGGCGCGATCGCTCGGCACCTCGCCGGTCACCTGCACTTGCCCGTGCACGTAGGCGAGGAGCGCCTCGGCGGCGTGGGCGTCGACCGCGTTGGTCTCCCGGAGGTCCGCTTCGCTGGGGCGGGTCCCCGCGATGCGCCGGACGAGCTCCCCGATCCGCACGCCGAAGGCCTTCGCTCGCCCCGGGCGGTCGCCATGCCAGAAGGGCATCTTGCCCGGCTGTCCGGCGGCCGGGAGGACGAGCACTTGCTCGTGGGTGATCCGCTCGACGCGCCACGACGACGCCCCGAGCAGGAATACCTCGCCCTCGCGAAGCTCGAACACCATCTCCTCGTCGAGCTCGCCCACGCGCCGGCCCGGAGCGCCGCCCTCCCCGGGCGCGATGAAGACGCCGTAGAGGCCGCGGTCGGGGATCGTCCCGCCGTTCGTGACCGCCAGCCGGTGGCTCCCGGCGCGGGCCTCGAGGACGCCGCCGATGCGGTCCCACGTGACGCGGGGCCGGAGCTCGGCGAAGTCGTCGGACGGATAGCGGCCGCTCAGCATGTCGAGGACCCCCTCGAACGCGCCTCGCGGGAGGTCCGCGAACGGGGCGGCGCGGCGGACGCGCTCGTAGAGGTCGTCCACCCGGAGCGGCTCGACCGACACCATCGCGACGACGTGCTGCGCGAGGACGTCGAGCGGGTTGCGCGGATAGAAGGTCTCCTCGACCTCGCCCGCACGCATCGCCGCGGTCACCGCCGCGCACGCGACGAGGTCCTGACGGTGGCTCGGGAGGAGCACGCCGCGAGGAACCCCCCCGACCCCGTGACAAGCGCGCCCCACGCGCTGGAGGCCGGACGCCACGCTCGGAGGCGACTCGATCTGCACCACGAGATCGACCGCGCCCATGTCGATGCCGAGCTCCAGCGACGAGGTGGCGACGATGGCGTGGAGCTGGCCGCGCTTGAGGAGGTCCTCGATGGCCGAGCGCTTCTCGCGCGCCAGCGAACCGTGGTGGGCGAGCGCGATCTCCTCGCCCGCCTTGTCGTTCACCGCCGAAGCCAGGCGCTCGGCGAGGCGACGGTTGTTGACGAAGACGATGGTCGAACGATGAGCGCGCACGAGCTCCACGAGCCGCGCGTGGACGTGGGGCCACGCGCTCGTCCGCAGCGACGTCGGCGCGCCGGCCGGACGCGGGTCGTCCGCCACCGGCTCCGGCTTCATGGCCTCCACCACCAGCTCGAGCGTCTTGCGCGCCCCCGCGTCGACGATCGTGACCGCCCGCGGCGCCCCGCGGTCGAAGCCCCCGAGGAGGCGGGCGACCTCGTCGAGGGGTCGCTGCGTCGCACTGAGGCCGATGCGCTGGAGAGGTGGCGCGCCCGGCGTCCGCAGGGCCTCGAGCCGTTCGAGCGACAAGGCCAGGTGCGCGCCGCGCTTGCTCGGGACGAGCGCGTGGATCTCGTCGATGATGAGCGTGTCGATCCCGGCGAGCGTCTCGCGGGCCGCGGACGTCAGCATGAGATAGAGCGACTCGGGCGTCGTGATGAGCACGTCCGCGGGCGCGCGCGCCATGCGGGCCCGGTCCTTCGCGGGGGTGTCCCCCGTGCGCACGTCGATCGTGGGCGCGCGGAGCTCGCGTCCGTCGTCGCGTCCCCCGTCTACCGCCTTGATCCGGGCGAGGATCCCTTCGATGGGGGCGCGGAGGTTGCGTTCGACGTCCACCGCCAGGGCCTTCAGCGGCGAGACGTAGAGGACGCGCGTGCGGTCGCGCTTCTCGCGGGGCGGCTCGCGGCCGAGCAGCCGGTCGATCGCGACGAGGAACGCCGCGAGGGTCTTGCCCGAGCCGGTCGGCGCGAGGAGGAGCGTGGACTCGCCGCGGGCGATGGCGGGCCACCCCAGCGACTGCGCCCGGGTGGGCTCGCCGAGCGTCGCGCGGAACCACGCCGCTACGGACGGATGAAAGGGCGCGAGCGGATCCACGACCGGTTCAGCGTAAGTCAGGTCCAGCCGCCCGCCACCGCCGGCGGGCCTCCGCGTCGCGTCTCATGGGCTGCTGCGCATGGGGTGCACGTGCACCGGGAGCCGCTCGAGCGCGCACCAGGGGAACTGACGCGAGCACCCGTTCTTGATGGCCGGCGCGTCGTCGGGCGGGCGCCACCGCGCGAAGGCGTCTCGCGCGCGGGCGACGTCCTCGGGAGAAGCCCCGAGGCGCTCCAGCGCCAGAGCCTGCACGCGCAGCATGTCGGCGTCGCGGGGCGTGAGGGCGAGGCCGTGCGCGGTCGCCTCGAGCGCCGAGCGCGGGTCGTCAGCGCTGCCGTAGGCCACCGCCAGGTGCGCCCACAGGGCGTCGTCGAGCGGCGTGGCGAGGGCCGCCTCGCGCAGCGGCGCCGTCGCCTC
>JBEKGQ010000166.1:0-11045 GCA_050012715.1 Polyangiaceae bacterium | reverse complement strand
GACGGTCCCCGGTACCTTTTCCCCGGGTTGGTAGTCGCGCGCGCGGGCGGCCATTCGCGTAGGGCGCCAATTTAGCATGCAGCCGAGGGCCGGGCGAAAGGCCCCCGCGGGCATTGCGACGCCCGGGGGACGTCCTCGGGGGCCCTACTCTTTCTCGACGCGGATCAGATTGTCGTCGGGCATCCGGTCGATCAGCTTGTTCAGCGGATCGATGCCTGCTTTCGCGGGCTCTGCGTCGACGGTCAGCGCGACCCTCGACTCCCCTGTCGAGAATTTCCTCCGCTCGAGGGCCAGCACCTTGTCGTCCTTGTCGACCACGCCGACGTCGATGAAGTCGTCGACCGGCACCTCCGTCTCCCCCCCGAGCTCCGTCGCGCGGAGCTTCTTCGTGCGCACGTCGACGACGACGTCGTACTTGCCGTCGGGACGCCGCGAGTACGTCGCGTGGGTCGCCCGGTTCTCGAAGAGCGTGATCGTCTCGAAGAGATCTTCGACGAGGTGCGGGTACTCCGGTGGGGTGACCTCCCGGAAGTCCGCCACGAGCTCGAGGGCGTCGGGATACGGCGGGGGCTGGAAGCGGTGCTTCGCGAGGAGCTTCGCCAGGGCGGCGTCGACCGCGTCCTCTCCGATGTAGTCCTGCAGGGCGTACATCACGAGGCTCCCCTTCGCGTAGTGGACGTAAGGCTGGTTCTCCACCCGCACGAGCGGCATCTCGGCGCGCTTCGACGCGCTCCGCCCGTGGAGGTACCGATCGAGCTCGTACCGGAGGAACCGCTTCATCTTGTCGGCGCCGTACTGGTGCTTCATCACCATCAGGGCCGAGTACTGCGCCATCGACTCCGAGAGCAGCGTCGCCCCCTGCACGTCGCCGCTGATGACCTGGTGCGCCCACCACTGGTGCGCCACCTCGTGCGCCGTCACGTAGAACGGGTAGTCGATGTCGTCGGGCTTCGTGTCGTCGACGCGCGCGATGAACCCGATCGACTCGGAGTACGGAATCGTGTTCGGAAATGACTGCGCGAACTGGTCGTAACGAGGAAATTCGACGATGCGGACCTGGTGGTGCTGATAGGGCCCCAGCTTGACGGTGTAGTAGTCGAGCGACTTCTGGACCCCGGCCACCCTTCGGTCGAGGTCGAACTCGTGGCCCGGCTGGTAGTCGATCTCGATGTCGACGTCGGTCGAGCCGGGCATCGCGTCCGCGGGCGGGCTCCAGCGGTCCCGGCGCACGGCGTAGCGGGCCGACAGGAAGGCGTAGAAGCCGAGGATCTTGCTGTCCATCGCGTAGTGGAAGTACCGGCGGCCGCCCTCGGTCCACTCGCCCTCCAGGTAACCCGGCGCGATCGCCAGCTGGTCGGGGCTCGTGCTCACCGTGGCATCGAAGTCGATCCAGTTCGCGTCCTGAAAGCCGTAGTTGTGCATCGACCCGATGGGGTCGCCGGCGGGCGCCATGTGCCGTGGCTCGAGCCCCTGCTTGTGACGGACGCTGTCGTCCTCGAGCTCCGACAGGGTCGAGTAGCCGATGTGGGGCGCCAGCTCGTCGTTGAAGAAGGTGCCGTTGTAGACGACGCGCGTGTCCCCGCCCGACGCGGGGAAGCCGCGGCTCCCGTAGGCGACGTCGAACTCGAGGGTCGCCTCCTCGTGGGGTCCGAGCGGCGCCGGGAGATCGTAGACGTAGTAGCCGTTGGCCGCGTCGGAGGCCGACCGGGTCTCGCCGCGGCCGAAGGACAGCTTCGCTATTTTCGCGAGATGGGGCAGGTGCACGAGGATCTGGGCGATGGGCTGGCTCGACTCGTTCTCGAGCCGGTAGGTCCCGCGCAGGGTGACCCGGCGCTCCTCGGGAAAGATGTCGCAGGCGACCTTCACCGATTCGATGACGGGCTGCGGCACCTCCCGCCACTTCCGGTACCTCTTCTCGACGAGGGCGGTGCTCGTCTCGGCGTCGTGGCTGGTCCGGTACTCGTGCAGCACGTTCGTGTTCCAGTAGATGAAGCCGCCCGTGCCGGCCGCGACCAGCAGCGGCACCGCCAGCGCCGCCAGGCTCCCCGCCGATCGCGTGGCCCAGGCGAGCGCCGTCCGCCGCCGCAGCCCCGACTCCAACCCCCGCACCCACAGCGCGTTCGCGACGATCGCGAACGCCACCGCGAACGCCGCCCAGTAGACCTGGAACACCGCGATCGGCCAGGCGTAGTGCCCGTAGCCGTTCATCGCCGAGTACTCCCACGGGGGCAGGTGCGTGAAGCGGTAGAGCGGGTGCTCGAGGCCGACCAGCGGCAGCAGGATCCCCACCATGAAGTAGAGGATCATCACGAAGTGCCCGACGTACTTGTTGTTCACGACGACGTGCACGAGCATCGCCGTCGAGCACAGGATCCAGTACGTCACGAGCTGGATCCCGAAGAGCGTCTTCAGGTAGACGCCGAGCTCGAAGTGGGAATACCCCTTCGCGGCCTGAAGGCCGATGCCGGCCACCGTGAGGACGGCGACGAGGATCACCTGCACCAGCATCAGCGCCGAGAGCTTCGACGCGAAGATGACCCAGCGGGGGATGGGAAGGGCGTCGAGGATGGGTGCGAGGCGCGCGTCACGCTCGCGCCACACGAGCTCGCCCGAATAGAAGGTGATGATGATGAGGATGAAGAGGCCGAACGTCCCGCCGACGACCTCGAGCACCACGTAGGTCACCGGCCACGTCTTCGTGCCGTAGAGCTGGTCGGCGTTCATCCCCGCGACGACGACGAAGAGGACGCCGGCGAGGACGATGACGAGGAAGAAGACGTTCTTCACCGTCTCCTTGAGCTGCAGGCGCGTGAGCTCGACGAACGCCGCGAGCGCGGCGCGACGCGAGTAGTCGAGCGCCGGCGCCTTCGGCAGGACGACGGGGGCGAGCTCCACGAGCCCTTCCGGAGGACGCCTCGCCTTTCCGCCCGCGGGCGCCGAGAAGGAGAAGCGGACGTACGTGAGGACGAGGAAGACGGCGCCGACCCCCGCCCACAGCACGCGGTTCCAGAGAAAGACGCCCGTCAGCGGGACGAGGCGCGTGTTCTTCTCCGCGATGGTCCAGTACTCCGTGAGCCGGTCCGCCGCGCCCCCGCCGAACGGATCGAGCATCGCGGCCAGCGTGCGGTTGTCGATGTTCGACGTGAGGCTGTTGGCGATGAGATACCCGAGGACGAGAACCACGGCCCCGACGTAGACCGGGAGCATCCGACGGAGCAGCGTCGCCAGGGCGAAGAAGATCGACGTCGTGAAGAGGAGGTTCGGGAGCAGGATGGTGAAGTACGGCGACACGTAGGCCATCGCGACGTCGGGACCGACGCGCGTCGCGTCGACGAACGGCATGTGCGTCGCCGCCCAGCCCCCGAGGGCGAGCCCGGGATAGAGCAGCAGCATCGAACCGATGGCGCCGAGGAAGCGCCCGCCGAGGTAGTCGAGCTTCGAGATGGGCGCGCAGTAGAAGAACGCCGTCGTGTCGTGATCGACGTCCTGGAACGTCGCCCGCCCCGCGATCGCGGCGGTGATGATCGTCCCGAAGTACCCGCCGACCATCGTGAGGAAGAGCACGGCGAACGGCGCGTTGGCGACGACCTTGCCCCCCGCGCCGAAGTCCGCCGTCGCGTCGGGAATCGCCCCCGCCGCGATGGCCATGCAGAGGAAGCCGATGCCGAAGAAGACGGCGAAGTAGACGTAGGTCGAGAGCATCCGCAGCCGCTTGCGCAGCTCGAACGAGGCGATCCGCAGCAGCATCACGCGCGCCCGGCGGCCGCGGGCCGCGAGAACCCCTTGATGGCGGCGAAGTACACGTCCTCCAGGTCGGGCGCCGCGGCCTCGAACGACGCATCGGGGCGCGCGTCGGCGAAGACGCGCAGGCGCGTGCGTCCCCCGAAGAGGCGCGTCGAGAGCACCTGGTGGCCGGCGAGGTGCGCGGCGACCTCGTCGCGGCTCACCGTCTTTTCCCAGGTGCGGCCGCCGAGCCCCGCCACCGCCGCGGCCGGATCGCCCGTCATCAGGAGCTCGCCCTGGTGAAGGATCGCCATGTCGCGGCACAGATCGATGACGTCACCGACGATGTGGGTCGAGAGGATGACGATGACGTCGTCCCCGATCGCGCCGAGGAGGTTGTGGAAGCGCACGCGCTCCTCGGGATCGAGCCCCGCCGTCGGCTCGTCGACGATGACGAGGCGCGGCTTGCCGAGGAGGGCCTGGGCAATGCCGAAGCGCTGCTTCATGCCGCCGGAGAAGCTCCCGAGGGGCTTGCGCCGGACGTCGAAGAGGTTCGTCTGCCGGAGGAGCGCGTGGACGACGTCGCGCCGCTCCTTGCCGTTCGCGATGCCCTTGAGCGCGGCGAGGTGGTCGAGCAGCTCCTCGGCGACCACCTTCGGATAGACGCCGAACTCCTGCGGCAGGTACCCGAGCACGCGGCGCGTCGCGTCCTTGTCACGCAGCACGTCGATGTCGCCGAGGCGGACCTTGCCGGCGTCCGGCTCCTGCAGGGTGGCGAGCGTCCGCATCAGCGTCGATTTGCCGGCGCCGTTGGGGCCGAGGAGGCCGAACATCCCCGGCCCGATGGTGAGGGACACGTCCCGCAGCGCCTGGACGCCGGTGGGGTAGCGCTTCGAGAGGCCCTCGATACGGAGTTCCATGGTGGCGGTCGCCCTTCGTCCGAGGTGGTCCGGGAATTTCGTCGAGAGTGTAGAGTCGGGTGCGTGCGCACGCATCGCTTTCTGGCCGCCGTCCCCGTCACCCTGCTGATGTCTTGCGGTGGAACGCCGACCGCGCCGGCCTCTCCCCCGCACCCCCCGACACCGGCCTCGGCGGCCCGGCCGGACGAGCCCCACTTCGCCGATCTCCGGCAGCTCACGTTCGGCGGCGAGAACGCCGAGGCCTACTGGTCCTGGGGCGGTGACCAGCTCATTCTCCAGGCGCGCGGCCCCGGCCAGTCGTGCGATCGCATCGTCCGGACGAATCCCTTCCTCCCCACGCCCGTGTTCACGCCGGTCTCGAACGGCGAGGGCGCGACGACGTGCTCCTTCTTCCTGCCCGGTGACCAGGACGTCATCTACGCGTCGACCCAGCTCGGCGGCCCCGCGTGCCCGCCGCGACCGGATCATTCGCAGGGGTACGTCTGGCCGCTCTACTCCACCTACGACATCTTCCGCGCGAAGGCCGACGGCTCGGGCGTCGTGCGCCTCACCGACACCCCCGGCTACGACGCCGAGGGGACCGTCTGCGGCAAGGACGGCTCGATCGTCTTCACCTCGGTGCGCGACGGCGACATCGATCTCTACCGGATGGACGCGGACGGAAAGAACGTCCGCCGCCTCACCGACACGCCCGGCTACGACGGCGGCGCCTTCTTCAACGCCGACTGCACGAAGATCGTCTGGCGGGCCGGCCGGCCCAAGGGCAAGGACCTCGAAGAGTTCCGCAAGCTCCTCGGGCAAGGGCTCGTGCGCCCGACGAAGCTCGAGCTCTACGTCGCGAACGCCGACGGCTCGGACGCGCGGCAGATCACCTACCTCGACGCGGCCTCCTTCGCGCCGTACTGGCACCCCTCGCAGCGACGCATCCTCTTCAGCTCGAACTGGGCGGCGTCGAGCCCGCGCGAGTTCGACATGTGGGCCATCGACGTCGACGGGACGCACCTCGAGCGCATCACCACCGCACCCGGCTTCGACGGGTTCCCGATGTTCTCGCCCGACGGCAAGTGGCTCGCGTTCTCGTCGAACCGCGCCACGCCGGAGGGCCAGCACGACACGAACCTCTTCGTCGCGCGCTGGGTCGAGTCCACGCCGCGCTTCGAGGAGACCGCCGCGGATCGCACGATGCGCGACGACGCGTGGCTCGCCGATCCGGCGCGCGAGGGGCGCGGGGTCGGCACGCGTGGGCTCGACGAGGCCGGTGCCTACGTCGAGAAGGCCTTCAAGGACGCCGGGCTCGCGCCGGCGGGGTCGGACGGGTACCGCCTGCCCTTCGACGCGACGACGAAGGTGACCGGAGCGGCCTCGCTGCAGGTGGCGCGCGCCGAGAAGCTTTCCGCGCCGTCGGTGCAGCCGCTCGGGTTCTCGTCGTCGGGCTCGGTCGAGGCGCCGCTCGTCGACGTCGGGTGGGGGATCGTCGAGGGCGGCTGGGACGACTACGCGCACCGCGACGTGAAGGGAAAAATCGCGGTCGTGCGGCGCTTCGTCCCGGACGACCCGAAGTTCGCGAAGTCGGAGGACAAACGACGGCACGGCGACCTGCGGCGCAAGGCCTGGGTGGCGCGCGAGCACGGCGCGAAGGGCATCCTCGTCGTGGACCTCGCGAAGGACGTCGAGGAGGCCCCGTTTCCGGAGCTCGCACCCGACGTCGCGGGAGACGCCGGGATCGTCGCGGCCATCGTGTCGCGCAGCGCGTTCGCGCCCGTCCTCGACGCGATGAAGCACCGGCGCACCGTCGCGACGCTCGACGTCGCGCTGAAACCGGAGACCGCGCGCGCGTTCGACGTCGTCGCGCGGTGGCCGGCGGCGGGGCAGAACCGCCTCCCCGGCGTGGTCGTCGTGGGCGCGCATTACGACCACCTCGGCTTCGGCGGACGCGACTCCCTTTCGCCCGGTGAGCACGCCGTCCATCCCGGCGCGGACGACAACGCCTCGGGAGCCGCCGCGCTCCTCGAGATCGGCCGCATGCTCGCGGAGCGGACGGCGCTGCGTCGCGACGTCGTCCTCGTCGCGTTCTCCGGCGAGGAGATGGGCGTGCTCGGATCCACGTGGTTCGTGAAGCACCCGCTCCCGGGCCTCGCCCCGGCCGACATCGTCGGGATGCTGAACATGGACATGGTCGGACGGCTGCGCGACAACGCGCTGCAGGTCTTCGGCACCGAGACCGCCACCCAGTGGTCGGACATGCTGGGGCGGGCCTGCGACGCGGCGAGGGTGGAGTGCGTGCACGCCGCCGGAGGCGGGTTCGGCGCGAGCGATCATGCGCCCTTCTACGGGGCCGGCGTCCCGGTGCTCCACTTCTTCTCGGGCGTCCACGCCGACTACCACAAGCCGAGCGACACGCCGGACAAGATCAACGCCGCCGGCATGGCGCAGACGGCGAGGATCGTCGCGTCGATGGCGACGGAGCTGGCGGACCACGAGGGGCGGCTCGACTACCAGCAGGTGCCCTCGCCTCCGCCCGGCGGCGACGTGCGGAGCTTCGGCTCGTCGCTCGGCACCGTCCCGGACTACGCCGGCCCGCCCATGGGGCAGCGTGGCTTGCTCCGCGCGGGTGTGCGCCCCGGCGGCGCCGCCGACAAGGCGGGCCTGAAGCGCGGCGACGTCCTCGTGCGCCTCGGGGACCATCCCATCGCGGGGGTCGAGGATCTGATGTACGTGCTGACCGAGTCGAAGCCCGGGACGACGATGAAGGCCGTCGTCGTGCGCGAGGGCAAGGAAGTGGCGATCGACGTCACGCTGCAAGAGGGTCGCAAGCATTAGCCACGATCCCTGAGACGTCGTCTCGACACGGGTCGCGCCGGTCGCGAATGTCCCCGCGACCTCGTGCAACAAGGATGCTAGGTAGGGCGACCGCATGACTCGCGTCCTGGTCACCGGAGGGGTGGGGTTCATCGGGTATCACCTGACGCGCGCGCTGCTCGCGCGGGGCGACGACGTGTCGGTCGTCGATGACTTCTCCGATGCGCCGTACCCGGTCGCCGAGAAGAAGCGCAACGAGCGCGATCTGCTGGCGGAGTTCCCGCGCCTCCGGGTCGTCCGCGCGTGCGTGACCGAGCGCGCCACCGTGGCGCCGCTGATGCCGGGAGTCCAGCTGGTCGTTCACCTGGCGGGCCTCGCCGGGGTGCGGCCCTCGTTCGCCGACCCGGCGCGGTACGCCCGGGTCAACGTCGAGGGCACGGCCGTGATGCAGGAGCTGGCGCGCGAGCACGGCGTCGAGCGGTTCCTCTTCGCGTCGAGCTCCTCGGTATACGGGAACGCCACTCCCCTCCCCGCTCGCGAGGAGTCCCCGGCCGTCGTGCCCGAGTCTCCCTATGCCGCGAGCAAGCGCGGCGCGGAGCTCGTCGCGAGCGCCCTCAGCTTGCGCACCCCGTCGATACCGTGCACCGGGCTCCGCTTCTTCACCGTGTACGGACCTCGACAGCGACCGGAGATGGCCATCACCCTCTTCGCGCGCGCCGTGCTCGCGGGCAAACCCATTCGCATGTTCGGCGACGGATCGATGCGCCGCGACTTCACCCACGTCGACGACATCGTGCGCGGCATCCTGGCGTCCGCCGAGAAGGCTCCCGCCGGTTACCGCGAGTACAACCTCGGATCGAGCGCGCCGGTCGATCTGCGGAGCCTCATCCGCGACATCGGCGAGGCCGCCGGCGTCGAGCCCACCGTCGAGCGCGAGGCGGTGCCGCTGGGAGACGTGGACGCCACCTATGCGGACATCACGCGGGCCAAGCACGAGCTCGGGTGGGAGCCGAAGATCCCGCTGCGCGAAGGACTGAAGACGGTCATCGCGTGGGTCCGGGACCATCCGACGGCGGGGTGATGCGTCGCCTTCTCGTCACCGGCGGGGCCGGGTTCATCGGGAGCCACTTCGTCGAGATGTCCCTCGGGGGCGCCCTCGCCGAGGCCCGCGACGTCGAGCGACTCGTCGTGCTCGACGCGCTCACATACGCGGGCAAGCGCGAGCACCTCGCCGCCGTCGAGCAGGACGCGCGGTTCGCCTTCGTCCACGGGGACGTCGCCGACCGGCCGCTGATCGAGGGGCTCTTCGCCGAGCATCGGTTCGACACCGTCGTGCACTTCGCCGCCGAGTCGCACGTCGATCGCAGCATCGAGGACGGAGCCCCGTTCGTGCACACCAACGTCGTCGGCACCTTCACGCTGCTCGACGTCGCGCGCGCGGCCTGGACTCGCGGCGGCACGTGCCGCTTCGTGCAGGTCTCGACCGACGAGGTCTACGGCCCGCTCGGCGCGGCGGGCCGCGCGTCGGAGGATTCACCCTACGCCCCGAGCTCTCCGTATGCCGCGTCGAAGGCGGCCGGGGATCACTTCGCGCGCGCCTACTTCGTCACGCACCGGTTGCCGGTCATCGTGACCCACTGCTGCAACAACCTCGGCCCCCGCCAGGCCGACGAGAAGCTCGTCCCGCGGTTCGTCCGCAACGCCATCGCGGGCATACCGATGCCGCTCTACGGGGATGGGCGCCAGGTGCGGGACTGGCTCGCGGTGGAGGATCACGCGCGCGGGCTTTGGCGGGCCATCGTCGCCGGCACGCCGGGGAGGACGTACCTCTTCGGCGGCGTGCGCGAGGCCGAGAACCGGGAGATGGCGACCCGCATCGCCGACGCCGTCGACACGGCGCTCGGGCGACCGGCAGGGACGTCGCGCGCGCTCATCACGCCGGTGGAAGACCGGGCGGGCCATGATTTCCGGTATGCGCTCGACTCCCGCCGCACGAAGGGGGAGCTCGACTGGGAGCCGACGTGGACGCTCGAGGAGGCGCTGGCGGCCGTCGTGCGGGAGCACGTGGACCGGCGGCCGCGGTAGAAGCGCGGGCTCGTGGTCGGCCGACCCGGCCGAGCCCTGACCCCGAGTGCTACTCCTTTTGGAGTATTGGCAGGATGGCTCGACGCCGGCACACTCGATTGGCGGCGAGCCATCGAGGCGAATTGCTGGGCTCGCCCGTGTTTCTTTCACCACGTCGGCGGACGGAGCCGGCTATCCTCATCCGTCTAATCTGGGCCCTCGTCGTACCACAGCCTGTTCGCGCGGATGGCTCGCCATGACCACTGCACGTAGCCACGATCGGCGGTTGCTGCTCGGCGCGATGGTCGCGCTGTCGGTGTGCCTGGTCGCCTCGCGGGCCTCCGCCGTCGACGTCGGGTCCGAGGACAGCCTCGCCTCGGTGGAGGTTCACGCGTTCGCGAGCCAGGGCTTCATTCTGTCGAAGGACAACAACTACCTCGACGCCGACACCACCCACGGGAGCCTTCAGTTCTCCGAGCTCGGCGTGAACCTCACCAAGAGCCTGACCGATCGGTTTCGGGTCGGCCTCCAGCTGTTCGCTCAGGATCTCGGGCCGACCGGCAACTACAACATCAAGGCCGACTGGTTCTATCTCGACTACCGGTTCACCAACTGGCTCGGCGTCCGGGCGGGGCGGGTCAAGATTCCGTTCGGCCTCTACAACGACAGCGCCGACATCGACTCCGCGCGCGTTGCGGTCCTCCTCCCGCAGTCGGTGTACCCGGAGGAGAATCGCAACTATCTCCTCGCGCAGACGGGCGGTGAGGTCTACGGCTACGCCAACCTGCACGCGGCCGGGGCGCTCGACTACCGCGCCTACGGGGGCACCATCTTCGTCGACACGACGACCACCCCCGGCAGCGCCTACGCGATCTCGAGCTTCAACGTCCCCTACCTCGCCGGGGGTCGCCTCCTCTGGGAGACGCCGATCCAGGGGCTCCGTCTCGGCGGCAGCTTGCAGGCGCTCCGCCTCGACGCGACGATCGTCCCGACCGCCGCCCCGGTGGCGACGGGCGGAACGGCCTCCGCGCCCGCCTCGGCGGACATCCAGATCCCCGCCGTGCTCTGGGTGGCGTCCGCCGAGTACGTCGCCGGCGATCTGCTCCTCGCGGCGGAATACAGCCGCTGGTACATCGGCGAGAACAGCAACAACGCGGCCCTCTTCCCCGGGACGCCGACCGTGACCAGCGAGCGCGCGTACGCCATGGCGACCTACCGCGCCGCCAAGTGGCTCCAGCCCGGCGTCTACTACTCGGTCATGTTTCCCGACGTCGACGATCGAAGCGGGCGGGCCAACTATCAGCACGACGTCTCGACGACGCTGCGGTTCGACATCAACTCGTTCTGGCTCGTCAAGGCGGAGGCCCACTACATGATCGGGACGGCGGGGCTCGACCCGACCCTGAACAACGGGACGCCGCTCTCCGCTCTCCAGCAAAGCTGGGGGGTCTTCCTCCTGAAGACCACCGCGTACTTCTGAGCGCGCCATGTGGACCCGCCTCGCCATCTCCGCGGCCCTGGCCTTCGTGGTCACGTTCC
>JBEKGQ010000165.1:0-11055 GCA_050012715.1 Polyangiaceae bacterium | reverse complement strand
CGCGCTTCAGGACCCCACCTCGCCGAGCTACCACCAGTGGCTCTCCCCCGAGGAGTACGCGGCGCGCTTCGGCCTGAGCCCGGCGGACATCGCTCGCGTCTCGGCGTGGCTGGCCTCTCGCGGCCTCACCGTCGAGGGCCCCTCGCGAACCGCGACGCGCCTCTCCTTCAGCGGGACGGTGGCGGACGTCGAGCACGCGTTCGGCACCGAGATGCATCGCTACCAGGTCGAGGGGGTCGAGCACTACGCGGTGAGCTACGCGCCGAGCGTCCCGGCGGACCTCGCGAGCCTCATCCTGGGCCTCCACGGCATGAACGACTTCCGGCCCGCGCCGCCGCTCCACCCCGGCCCGAAGCCCCAGTACTCGTTCCCGTACCCGACCGCCGACGGCGGGACGGAGGCGATTCCGACGCTCGCACCGGCCGACTTCGCCGCGATCTACGACGTCAACGCCCTCTACACCGCGGGCCTCACCGGCGCCGGCCAGCACATCGCCGTCGCGGAGCAGACCGACTTCAACGACGCGGACATCGCCGCCTTCCGCTCGACGTTCGGCCTCTCGGTCAACCCGCCGGTGCGCGTCCTCGTGCCCGGCGGCGGCCCGGCGACGGTCACCGACGAGGGCGACCTCGGCGAAGCGGAGCTCGACGCGGAGTGGGCCGGCGCGATCGCCAAGGACGCCACGATCGACTTCGTCTTCACCGGTCCCAACGACGCGAACGGGGCCTTCGACGCGCTCCTCTACGCGATCGAGCAGGACACGGCACCGCTCGTCAGCCTCAGCTACGGCTCGTGCGAGTCGGGGCTGACGCCCAGCGACGGCGTCATGTACGAGGCCCTCGGCGACTCCGCGGCGATCATGGGGATCACCGTCCTCGTGGCGTCGGGCGACACAGGCGCAGCGGGGTGCGACCGGCGGGTCCCCGCGCACCGCGGCGAGTTCGTCGGAATCCCGGCCTCCGTCCCGAGCGTCGTGGCCGTCGGCGGCACGCAGTTCCAGGTCACCGAGTCCGACATTCCGACGTACTTCGACGCGAACCTCAACGCGCTCGGCTACATCCCCGAGTCGGGCTGGAACGAGACGTTCTCCGACGAGGTCGACGGCGGCGTGAACACGCTCGGCGCGAGCACCGGCGGCGCCAGCGTGGTCTTCTCGAAGCCGTACTGGCAGATCCCCTACACGCCGAACGACAAGGCCCGGGACGTGCCCGACGTCGCGCTTTCGGCGTCTGCCGCGATCATGCCGTACATCACCGCCGGCTCGTGGACGGCGGCCGACGGCGACGCGGAGCCGCCGCAGCCGGAGTCGCTGCAGCCCGTGGGAGGGACGTCGTGCGCCGCGCCCTCGTTCGCGGCCATCCTCGCGCTCGTCAATCAGGCGATCGCGAAGGCCCAGCCGACAGCGAAGGTCGGGCTCGGCAACGCGAACCCCGTGCTCTACGCGCTGGCCAACAACACGGCCTCGGCCACGGCCTTTCACGACATCACGACCGGCAACAACATCGTGCCGTGCGAGGCCGCGTCGCCGAACTGTCCGACCACGGGGGCTCTCCAGTTCGGCTACAGCTGCGGACCCGGGTATGATCAGGTCACCGGCCTCGGGTCGGTCGACGCGGCGAAGCTCGTGGCCGCGTGGACGACGCTGACGCCGACGTCGACGACGCTGACGGTGACCCCGTCGGGCATGACGGAAGGAGCGACGCTCCAGCTCGACGCCACCGTCGCCTCCATGGCCACGACGACGGGGCTGACCGGCTCGGTGACCTTCTATTACGAGACGTTCGACGCCATGGGGAACATCGACCTCGGCGGCACGCTCGGCTCGGTGGCCCTCACCCCGTCGACCTCGGGGAACGAGGGCGGCACGGCGTCGCTCGAGGCGACCGCTCCCTCCGGGCTGACCGGGCAATCGAAGGTGGGGGCGGTCTACGGGGGCGACGTGCATTACCTCGCGTCGTGGTCCGCGCTCTCCGCCGTCACCGCGAAGCCGACGCTCACGATCTGCCCGGCCGCGGTCACGATGGCACCGGGACAGACCGGCCTCACGTTCACCACCGCGGGAGGGACGCCGCCCATCTCGCTCAGCATCGGCGACGACACGACGTGCACGTTCGCCAACCACAAATCCGCGTGCTCGACCCTCGACGACGCGGGCGTCTTCACCGCCGGGCCGATGCCCGGGACGGTCACGGTCACGGCGATCGATCAGGACGAGGCGTACGTGAACTCGACGATCACCGTGAAGGGGACGCCGGTCGACGGCGGGTCTCCGCCCCAGTTCTCGTGCACGCCCGATGCGGGAGCCGCCGACGGCGGCGCGGACGCGGCGCTCGATGCGACCGCGTCCACCACGGTGGCGGACGCGGCGGGCGACGCCGGCAGCGAGCCGCCGAGCAGCAAGGGAGGGTGCGGGTGCGTGACGGCGGGCGGCAGCGAGACCATGGCCGCGGCCGGTTGGGGCGGAGTGCTCGTTGGGCTCGCCGCGTTCTGCTCTCGCCGGCGAGGGCGACGAGCAGCCTGAGCGGGCTTCGGCCGAAAATGCGGCCTCGAGGGGCGCACGGGCCTAGCTTCATCCCCATGCGCCCCTGGAACCTCTTTCTCACCGTCGTTGCTCTGGGTCTCTGCTCGGCGCGGGCGACACCCGCCGAGACGGTCACGCCGACGCCGGTGACGGTCAAGATCGTGGGCAAGGGCAAGATCCGACTCGTCGTCGCCGACGGCAGCTCCCGCCCGTGCGATGCCTCCGACAATCACGTGCTCTTCGACGGACACGCCCACGCGGGCGACGAGATCAAGGTCGCCGCGGCGACCGGCTCCGTCTGCGTCGATCACACCTACGGCTCGTTGCGCGAGTCGCAGTGGGCCGGGGCGAGCATCTGGTCCGGAAGCGGCGCGGGCTGGACCGGCGTGCGGGCTCTCAACGGCGTCGTCTCCACCGAAGAGCCCTGACCCGCCGGCGCGGCGGCGGAGATCACTTCCTGGCGATGGCCTTCTCGAACACCGCGGCGGGCTGAGCGCCGATGATGCGCCGGCCGTTCACGAAGAACGTCGGCGTGCCCTTCACGCCGAGCGCCTTCGCGTCGGCGCCGTCCGCGTCGATGCGCGCGTCGAGCGCGGGATCGTCCAGATCGCGGTCGAACCTGGCCACGTCCAGGCCGAGGGTGCGCGCGACGCCGTCGAGGGTGCCGCGGTCGACGGTGCCGGTGAGCGCGAAGAGCCGGTCGTGCATGTCCCAGTAGTGCCCCTGCGCGTCGGCGGCGACGGCCGCCTTCGCCATGAGCCGCGCGTGATCGTGGAACGGGAGCGGGAGGTTCTTGAAGACGACGCGCACGTCACCCGGGTGCGCCTGCTCGACGGCGTGGACGACCCCCTCCGCGCGCACACAGAAGGGGCACTGGAAGTCGGCGAACTCGACGATGGTGACGGACGCCCGCGCCGGTCCGCGCGAGGGCGCCAGGTCGGTGGGCACGTTCTCGATCGCATCGCCGACGTCGGGGGTGTCCCCGTTCCCGTCGCCCTTGCACTCCCCGTCGCCTCCGCAGCCGGGGCCCTTGTCCTCCGCCGGCTCCTCGACGCGCTCCGCGCCCCCAGCGATGGCGCGGGCGTACACGTCCGCCGGCCGCACCCCGGTGGCCACGAGCGCGCGCGCCGCCGCGAGCCGCTCGTCGATCACGGCGCGGAACGTCTCGATGGGCTGCGCGCCGACGAGGTGCCGGCCATTGATGAAGAATGTCGGGGTCCCCCGCACGCCGAGCCGGTCGGCGAGCGCCTCGGATCCGGCGAGCGACTGGGCGGCCGCCCCGGTGCGGTCCGCATCGAAGCGCGCCGCGTCGAGCCCGAGGTCGCTCGCCGCTTTGGCGATGGCGTCGTCGTCCAGCGGCCCCGCGAAGAGCTTCGCGCGCATCGGGTCGAACGCGCCCTGGCTCGACGCCGCGAGGGCGGCGAGGGCCGCCGGACGCGCGCGATCGTGCATCGGGAGCGGCTTCTCCGCGACGACGAGGCGCACCTGGCTGCCGTAAGAGGCGCGGAGCTGGGTGAGCGTCTCTTCGGCGTGGCGGCAATAGGGGCACTGATAGTCCGTGAACGCGACGATCGTGACGAGGGCATCCGGCTGGCCGACGGCGGGGAGCCCGTCGACCGGTACGCGGTAGACCTTCGCGGCGGCGACGCCCGCGGGGAGCTCCGCGTTCGCGCCCGTCGGCGCCGGGGAAGGACCCGGGGAAGGGTCGCTCGTCACGTGAGAGCAACCGAGGGGGGTGACGGCGAGACTGGCGAGCAGAACGATGGCGTGACGCATGATGGACCTCTCCTGATTGAGCGCGCCTCCGCGCCCGGCAAGTGCGGCCAAACGGACGCGCGCACCCTCGCGCGCGTGCCGTCATGGCTCGCGTCGACGAATCAAGGCACTTCGGTGCGATTGGCCTCGTCGCGGTCGCACGAGAGCGTCCCCAACGATGCGAACGTGGCGGGCGGCGCGGTGCACGCGCGGCCTTCGAGCGCGGCCGGAGGCACCGCCATCATGCTCACCTCGCGCCCATCCATGCTGAACGGCTGGTCCTCGCAGACGCCACCTCGCTCCGATGCTCCGGAGCCGGCGCTCTCCACGTCCGCGGTGATCGTCGAGGGCGATCCCTCGTGGGACCGCGTCTTCACCACCGTCACGAGGCACGCCGCGGCCAGGGCGAGGCCGGTCCACGCGCGGCGACGCCCGCTGGACGTCTCCCGCGAATCGTCGCGCGCGGCACGCAGGACCGCGTCGAGCGAGGGCACCCCCGCCGCGCCAACGAGGACGCGCGCGCGACGCTGGAACAGGTCCCGCTCCACGGCCTCACCTGCCTCGTCGGCTTCACGAAGCGCCTGACGCGCTCGACTCGACAGCGTGCTCACCGTCCACCTCCTCGATACTCCTCGAGCGTCGCGCGCAGCACCTCGCGCGCACGGAAGATCTCGATCTTCACCTTCGATAGGGACCATCCCATGAGCGGGGCGATCTCGTCGTACGCCAGACCGTGGTCGCACCGCAGAAGCAGCGCCGCGCGGCGCTCCTCCGGGAGCCGCTCGAGGGCCCGCTCGACGACCGCCACCGCCTCGCGATCGAGCAGCGCGTCCTCCGGCGTTCGCGCGCGGGTATCCGCGGTGCGGTCGTCGGTGGTCACCCCGTCGTCGATGACACGCCGGCCGCGCCCGCGCGCCTTCCGCGTCTCGAGCGCGACGAAGCGCGCGACGCCGAACACCCAGGGCACCAGCCGGGTCGTGCGCGGCAGCTGGTCGACGCGCCGGAACGCGCGCACGAAGGTCTCCTGGGTCGCGTCGGATGCGAGGGCCGCGTCGCCGAGCATGTCGCGGAGGAAGCGCTGCACGCGGGGCGCCAGCTCGGCGTACAAGGCGACGAGCGCGCCGTGGTCGCACGCCTCGGCCGGCGGGGCGTGGCTCACCGCGTCTCCTCCGACGTCTGCGGCGTCGCCCCCGTCGCCGAAGAAGGCGCGGGTGGGCTCCCCCAGCAGGGGTCGAACGCGCGGGAGCGTCGTCACGCCCTTACCATGGCCTTTCCCGGCCGCGAGTTACACCCGCTCGGGTCGATTTCTCAGGGCGCCCTCGTGACGAGGCGGTCGACGGCATGAACCGGCGGCTGGGCGCCGGACATCAGGTGCGTGATCGCGGCGTACACGAGCCGCTGGCTCTCGAGCATGCTCTTGCCGGTGAAGGCGGCCGATGTGACCCCGATCGAGTAGTGCCCGCCCCCGCCGGTCACCTCGACCTCGGCGCCGGGGAGCTTCTCGCCGATGGCGTGGCGGATCGCCGCGAGCACGTCGCCCTGGAAGTCCGTGGGATGGTCACTCATCGCCGCATGCATAGCGCGAATGGCGACTCATTGCGCGGTGAGGCACGCGCAGTAGTCGGCGATGCACTGCGTCTGTGCGCCCGAAGCGCACGCGCAGCAGTCCGTGCTCACGGTGCACTTCTCGTACTCCTGGGCGCAGCCGCTCTGCGGAGGCACGCACGAGTAGCTCGATCCGCCGTCCGCCCCCGGGGACTGCCGGCAATACCCGGTGCAGCATTCGTCGCCGCTCGTGCAGCTCGTGCCGTTCTGCTGGCACGGGCTGAGCGCCCAGAAGCCTCGCGAGTTGCCGCCGGCGAGCTCCTGACCCGGCAGGTAGAACGCGGGGTGGCTGATGTCGTGGGCGCTCGTGCTGGGGTTCGAGGGATCGTCGATGTCGATGGCGGCGACCCAGAGCTTCTTGCGCTTCGCCGGGACGCCGCCCTCGAAGAGCCCCTCCCACGGATCGGCGTCGTTGATGGTGTTTCCGTACTCGCGCCGGCTCGTGAAGACGACCCAGAAGTACCCGCCCACCGCCACCGGCAGGACCGTCGGCTCGTAGTCCTTGTCCGTGTCGTCGGAGAACGGCAGGTACGAGGTGCCGCCGCTGATGCCGTTGAGCGCGTCGAGCAGCGCGTTGGTGCCGGAAGGGACGTGGACGACCGCGAGGTTGCCGCTCGTGCCGCTGTTGCGCGTGTAGGTCTCGTTGCCGAGCTGGTAGATGAGCCACTCCACGTCGGGGGTGAACGCCGGCCAGCTGGGGAACAGCGTGGGATCGGAGCCGACGGTGGCGAGGTTCGAGAACGTGGTCGTCGCGACGGCGAAGTCCATGATGCCGAGCGAGTGACCGGGGTCGTAGGGCCCGTTCGCGCCCGGCCCGTAGAGGTTGAAGGCCACCTTCTTGCCGTCCGACGAGAACGTCGGGAAGCCCGCGCGGCCGACGACGCCGTCGAAGCCCGGGGCGGCGATCTTGGCGCCGGTCTTCGGGTTCATCAGCTGCGAGGGCGTGATGTTCGCGTTCGTGTCCGAGACGTCGACGCAGTTGTCGCAGGTGAGCGCCAGCGACCCGTCCGGGTAGAGGCCGGCGTTGGCGAAGACGTGGTCGCCGCCGTTGCCGCTCAGCGTGATCGTGTCGAGCGTCGCGTTGTTCTGCGTGAGGTTGCCGCTCTGGTCGTAGCTGTGCTGGTGCGCGGCGACGATGGTCGACCCGTCGTCGCTGACCGCATGGCAGACGACGCAGCCGCTCGCGCCTCCCATGAGCACGGTGGGGACTGCGGCGCCGGGCTGGATCGTCAGGACGGCCCCGCCGTTGGCCAGCGGTGAGTCGTACGAGCTGTAGTAGACGGTGCCCTTCAGGCTTCCCTGCGCGATGTGCCACGTCTCGGTGATGGGGCCCGTGACCTGACCGCCCGATATCTTCGTCACCGCTACCTTGACCGAATCGGTGCCGGACGCGCTCTCGGTGATGGTCGCCCAGAGCTGCGGCGAGAACGTGACCTGTCCCGGGTTGGTCGCGGGGTAGTAGCCCTGGTAGGTGAGCGTCGAGAAGGACACCTGCACGTAGACGGCGTCGGGCGCCGTGCCACCGAACTGGAGGACCGGCGCCGCGAGGCCGCGCGGGAAAACGGTGCCGTCGTAAGGGTAGAGCCACTTGAAGGCGGAGTCCGCGCTGCCGCCGGCCTGGAGCTGCATCTGCGTGCCGGCGGACACGTTGCCGGGGTTGTCCGTCAGCTGGAGGTCGACCGTGAGGACGGTCGACGCCGTCGCGTTGCCGACGGCGGCCGTCACCGCCGTCTGGCCGCCCTGGAGGCCGGACGCGGTGAAGAGCCCCGTGTTGTCGATCGAGCCCAGGGTCGGGACGGCGAGGGACCACTGCGCCGTGAGCGGGGTAGCGCTCCCCGCAGCGTGAACCGTGAAGGCGAGCGTCGTCCCGGGATTGGTGACGGTCAGGGTGGGGCTCGCGGGATCCACGACGAGCTGCTGGCCCGAGGTCTCGCCGATGAGGCTCGCGTCGCTACCACCGCCGCTGCTGGTGCTGTGGCTACCGCCGTCGCCTGTACTGGCCGTGTCCGCCCCCGGGCCGTTCGAGCTGCCGCAGCCGGCGGCCGACGAGGACGCGGCGAGCGCGACCACGAGCAACGTCGCCGGCAACCACCCGAGTCGTCGAGCCATGGCCGCGTGCTCCTTCCCCCCGGACCCCCTGGAGTCTACCCCCCAACGGGTGACATTCGAGGATGGCCTCCGGAAAAATCGGTCTCTGCTTACGTCCCGCGCGCGTCGCGAGGACGATTCCCATCGCCGGAGCGCTCTCGACCGGCCATAGGAATGTCTTCAAGGAGCGATCTATGGGCATGTGGTCAAGGGCGTCGGGTCTCGGTGGCATCGCATTCGGGCTGTTGCTCGCCGCGGCGTGCGGTACGTCGTCGCCGGGTTCCGGGTTTGGAGGCTCGTCGTCCGGCTCGGGCTCGAGCTCCAGCTCCTCGAGTGGCGGCTCCGGCACCAGCAGCAGCAGCGGCGGCTCTTCCTCCTCGACGAGCAGCGGTGGGTTCGACACCGACGGCGGCGGGTCCAGCGGGACGGGCCCCTCGCTCGACGCCGGCTGCGCCACGGCCACGGCCACGGCGACCAAGACGCCGGTCTACATCGTCTTCATCCTCGATGGCTCGGGCAGCATGCAGCAGGACAACAAGTGGGTCGCCGCCACCGGCGCCCTCGAGGCCATCTTCTCGGACATGCAGATGAAGGCCGACACCGGCGTCGGCGTCGGCCTCATCGTCTTCTCCGACACGCTCGACAAGACGCACGCGAAAGGCCCGTACCCCGAGCCCGGGATCGACGTTCCGATCAACTTCGTCGGCGCGGCGCAGGACGCGGCCTTGAACGCGCGCCTCAGCGGGAAGCCCAGCGGCGATACCCCCACCGGCACCGCCCTGACGGGCGGATACGGCGAGCTCGAGACCTACGTTCCGATGACGCCACTTCCGCCCGGAGGGCAGAAGGTGCTCGTCCTCATCACGGATGGCGTCCCGACGGACAACTGCGCCCAGAACGGCGGCTCCTACACGTCGAACGCCTGTGTCGTGGACGCGGCGACGGAGCTCACCAAGGCCGCGCCCGCAGGACCGATCCTCACGTTCGTCATCGGAACCGGCGTCTACCCGTCGACGGATCTCACGAACTTCGATCCGAGCTTCCTCGGCAACCTGGCCCAGGCCGGCGGCACGGGGCCCATGGGGTGCAACCCGAACGAGAACACCGCCGGGGCGACGGACCTCTGCTACTTCGAGATCGACCCGACGGCCGGCAGCCAGACCCAGACCGAGACCGCCTTCGAGAACGCGCTCAACGCCATCCGCGGGCAGGTCGCTTCGTGCACCTTCCCGCTCAACGTGAACACCGACGCCGGCACCCTCGATCCGTCGAAGGTGAACGTGACGCTCGACGGGACGACCGTTCCGCAGAGCGCGACCAACGGCTGGTCGTACAACAATCCGACCAACCCCACGTCGATCACGTTCAACGGGACGGCCTGCACCGACCTGAAGAGCGACGCCAACGCGAGCGTCCAGATCGTGCTCGGCTGCCAGACCGTCGTGGCGATGTAGTCTGCGCCTCGATGGCGCTCACGCTCCTCGTCGTCGCCGACCCCCGGGACAGGACGCTCGCCTCGCTCGCCCCGCTCGCCGGGGACGTGGAGGTGGTCGTCGGCGGCCGCGTCGAGGACTTCGGCGATGCGCCGGCGCGCGCCGAGGTCCTTCTCGTGTGGTCGAGCGACCGCGCCACGGTGGAGAGGGTCTTCGCCGCGGCGCCGCGCCTCCGCTGGGTTCACTCCTGGGCGGCCGGTGTCGACTGGCTCCTCTTCCCTGCGCTCCGGCAGCGTGACGTCGTCGTCACCAACACGCGCGGCGTCTACAGCGACTCGCTGGCCGAGTTCGCCCTCGGCGCGATGCTCTACTTCGCCAAGGACTTCGCCCGGATGAAGACCAACCAGCGCGCGCGACGCTGGGAGCCGTTCGACGTGCAGATGCTCCGCGGGGCCACGCTGGGGATCGCTGGCTACGGCGACATCGGCCGGAGGGTGGGCGCCCTCGGCGCGAGCATGGGCATGCGCGTGCTGGCCCACCGGCGGCATCCGGAACGGCCGACGGCGGGTGCGGTGGTGGAGACGGTCGGCTCGAGGCGCGAGCTCTGCGAGCGGTCGGACTACCTCGTCCTCGCCGCGCCACTCACCGCGGAGACCCGGCACATGATCGGCCAGGAAGAGCTCGCGGCGATGCGCCCGGGCGCGGTCCTCGTGAACGTCGGCCGCGGCGCGGTGGTCGACCAGGCGGCGCTCGTGAAGGCGCTGGAGCGTGGCGCGATCCGGGGCGCCGCCCTCGACGTCTTCGAGACGGAGCCCTTGCCCGCGGACGACCCGCTGTACGGCATGGAGAACGTGCTCGTCTCGCCGCACACCGCCGACCACACGGCGACCTGGCGGGAGGAGGCCATGCAGGCCTTCCTCGAGAACCTGCGGCGCTATCGCGCGGGAGAGCCGCTATTGCACGTCGTCGACAAGGCGCTCGGCTACTAGGCCTACCAGCCCCGCTGCCCCGAGGCCGGCCAGATGTGAAGCCCGAGCGCCGTGATGGCGGCGGCGGCTTCCGGCGGCACCTTCGTCGTCGAGCCGCCGCCTCCCCGGTGCCCGCGGCGCAAGACGAGCTCGTGCGGCACGTCGCCGACCGTGAAGCGGGCCACGGCTTCCCGGCCGTTCGCGTGCACCACGTACGTGATCTCCATCCCTTCGTGCTCGAACGAGTCTTCCAACGCCATGCGAGCCGTGCACATATGCCCCGGAGCCCGAGGATGCAAGCGCGAAACCCCCGCCGCCGGCGTGACGCGCCCCTACGGACCAGCTCCAAGCTCCTCGAGGTCCGCCTCGACGACCTCGTCATCGACGACGAGGCCTCGTTCCGTCACGTGGGCCTCTACGGGGAGCTGAAGGCCATCCTGCGCCGCGACGCGTACGACTTCCGCGTCCTCCCGGCTCGCTCGGAGGGACGCTGGGACCGGGCCCTCCTCCTCAACCTGACCTTCTGGGCCAGCGACGCGGGCGGTGACGTGCTCGTCGACGGCCACCTCGCCGCCGACGTCGTGGCGCACGCCGCCTGGCACCACCTCGCCGCGCGCGCCCTCCCCTCCCCGCCCTCGGCGGAGGCCCTCTTCCTCGGCGAGGCCATCGCCAGCGCGTTCGACGT
>JBEKGQ010000164.1:0-11056 GCA_050012715.1 Polyangiaceae bacterium | reverse complement strand
CTCTCCGGCGTCGGCCGAGGCGTCGAAGGCGACGAGGGGTATGCCACTCGCGCCCTGGCACACGTACCCGGCCGGGCAGGTGTTGTCGTTCGAGCAGTCGAACCCGCCGAGACCGCTCAGCCCGTCGTAGCAGGAGAGGGCGAGGGCGGCGACGAAGAGGAACGACGAGATCGAGCGAAGTGGAGAAAGGCGCATTGTCCGCCCTTCGAAGCTATCGCCGGAAGGCTCAGTTGTCTTTCTTGTCGCGGACGCGCGCGGCCTTGCCGGCCAGATCGCGGAGGTAGAAGAGGCGAGCGCGGCGAACGACGCCCTTGCTCACGATCTCGACCTTCTCGATGCGGGGCGAGTGCGACAGGAAGATGCGCTCGACGCCGACGTTGAAGCTGACCTTGCGCACGGTGAACGTGCTGCGGGCCCCCGCGCGGTGGCGCTTGATGACGACGCCCTGGAAGACCTGGGTGCGCTCCTTGTCGCCCTCGACGATGCGGTAGTGGACACGCACCGTGTCGCCGACGCGGAAGTCCGGAAGATCCGAACGGAGGAACTTGGACTCGATGTCGTCGAGCTTGGGGGAGGTGAGCATGGCGGAGGGAGCGGGCTTAAAGCATGGGGTATCTCCTCTGTCAACGCGCGGGCCCTCATTCCTTGACGGGCCCGGGGACGCGGGTAGAGTGCGCGCCCCCACCTGAACGAGCCGTGGCACACACCGCCACTCGTCCCTAGCTGATGGACGACGCGCCCGGACGGGTAACGAGGAGATTGCCACCCATGAACACGCAACCCGGTATCTACGGCCGCAAGCTCGGCTGCACGCAGATCTTCGACGCCGACGGCTCCGTCAAGCGCGTCACCGTCATCGAGGCGGGCCCCATCACCGTCGTCGGCAAGCGCACCCCGGAGAAGGACGGCTACACCGCGCTCGTCCTCGGGTTCGACGAGCGCAAGGAGAAGCACACGAGCAAGCCGCTCGCGGGCTACTTCAAGAAGGCCAACGTCGCGCCGAAGCGCCTCGTGAAGGAGCTCCGCTGCGAGGCCGACTTCGCCGCCAAGTGGGAGGTCGGGGCGACGCTGAAGCTCGACGAGATCTTCCAGCCCGGCCAGATGGTCGACGCGCGCGGGACGACGCGCGGCCGCGGCTTCACCGGAGTCATGCGCCGCTGGAACTTCGCCGGCGCCGGCAGCGACACGCACGGCACCCACGAGTACCGCCGCCACGGCGGCTCGATCGGTACGAACATGACGCCGGGCCGCACGCTGCCGAACCTGAAGATGGGCGGCCAGTACGGCAACGAGACCGTCTCGATCCTCAATGTGAAGCTCGCGCGGGTCGACGCCGAGAAGAACCTCCTCATGCTCGAGGGCGGGACCCCCGGCGCGAAGAACGGCATCGTCCTCATCCGCGCCGCGGTGAAGACGCGCAAGCGCTCCACCAAGCGCTAGGGTCCCTTCGTCGTCGCAGTCGTGGTCGGCACGGCGTCCGCGCAGCAGCGGAACCCCGTCGAGTAGTCGTGGTACGTCGGCTCGTGGGCGCTCGTGACGTAGAAGCACCCGGGCCCGTTGTTCTCGGCGTCGCCGTACCAGCCGCCGCGAAAGCGACCGTGCCCGTTGGCGTCGGGTCCCTCGTCGACCCACTCGTGCAGGTTGCCGACGAGGTCGTAGGCGCCGTCCGGTGACACGCACTTCGGGTGAGAGCCCGTGTGCGCCAGGCCGTTCGGCATCTGGTTCAGCTTCGGGTCGTTGAAGTTCTCGTACGTGAGCTTGAAGGTGTCCTGGCCGAACGCCTGCATGACGAAGCTCCCCTTGCCCTCGTTGCAGTTGCCGGGGCGGCGCTGCATCCCGCCGTAAGGGTAGAGGTCGTTCTTGCTCGGTCCGCGGCAGGCCCGGATGTACTCGTCGGGCTTGCAGAGGCGCTTGCCGGCGCTCTCGCAGGCCGCCTTTGCCTGCACCTGGGAGATGTACGCCTGAGGCACGACGTCGCGGGCAACCTTGGCTCGCACGCGGTGGTCGCCGATGACGTCGTACGGCGAGTGCGGGTGCTCGCGTCCCTGGGCATCGAGCTCCACGACGTACGCCTCGTACCGGTCGATGCAGAAGCCCTCGATCCGCACCTGCTCCTCGAAGCACGGCGAGCCAGGCGGCCGCACCGGAGGACCGACGACGACCGGGGTCGTCCGGTGCACGCACGAAGTCAGGGCCGCCGCCGCGACGCCCACTGCAAGCGCGAACCTCCGACGTGTCACCCTTGCAGAGTACCCGCACGGTGGCCCTGGCCACGCTACGTTGTGAGACCGCTGCCGAGCCCGCCCGGGCTCCACCCGCTTCGCCCCGTTTGCCACCCCATGCCGCGCGCCAGCAAGAAGAACCCCTACGCCAAGCCGGACCGCTTCACGCGCGCCGCCAAGGACGCCGGCTACCCTGCGCGCAGCGTCTTCAAGCTCGAGGAGATCGACCGGCGCATCCGCCTCTTCCGCCCCGGCATGCGGGTGCTCGACCTCGGCGCGGCCCCCGGGAGCTGGGCGATGTACGCCGCGCAGAAGGTCGGCGCGGGCGGAAAGATCCTCGCCGTCGACCTCGAGCCGCTCACCACCGCTCTGCCGCCGCACACCGTCTTCGTGCAGGGCGACGCCCTCGCCCTCACCAACGAGGCGCTCGGCACGTTCGCGCCGTACGACGTCGTCCTCAGCGACATGGCGCCGCGCACCACCGGCTTCCGCCTCACCGACCAGACGCGCAGCTACGAGCTCTTCATGCGGGCCCTCGCGGTTGCAGCTACGCTCGGGCGATCCGGGGGCGCGTTCGTGGGCAAGATCTTCATGAGCGACGAGCTGCCTTTTGCGCGCGCCGAGCTGCGCAAGCACTACGCGTCGGAGCGCATCATTCGCCCCGAGGGAACACGCACGAACAGCACCGAGGTCTTCGTCGTCGGACTGGAGAAGCGCGCATGACCGCGCCGCAGTCCCAGCCGCTCGCGGGCCGCTTCATCATCGAGCGCGAGGTGGGACGCGGCGGGGTGGGCATCGTGTACCGCGCGCAGGACGAGGTGAGCGGCCAGGCCGTCGCGCTGAAGGTCATCGCGCTGCCGGGGGTCGATGCCGGCGAAGAGGCGCGCTTCCGCCGGGAGGGTCGCGTGCTGGCCGGGCTGCACCACCCCGGGATCGTGCGCGTGGTCGCGTTCGGACAGCTCGACGAGGGGCAACCGTACATCGCGATGGAGTGGCTCGAGGGCGAGGACCTGGCGCAGCGCCAGCGCCGGTCGCCGCTCGTGCTGCAGGCGAGCCTCGGCGTGGCGGCCGACGTGTGCGAGGCGCTCGCCGCGGCGCACGCGGCAGGCATCGTGCACCGGGACGTGAAGCCGTCGAACGTGATCCTCGTCGGCAGCGGCCCGGGCAAGAGCGGGCCCTTCGAGGTGAAGCTCGTCGACTTCGGCGTCGCCGCCGCGGAGGACGCGAAGCTCACGCGCACCGGCGCCATCATCGGCACGCCGGCGTACATGGCGCCCGAGCAGGCGCGAGGTGACGGCGAGGTCGACGCGCGCGCGGACCTCTACGCGCTGGGGGCGACGCTGTTCGAGCTCATCACGGGTCGACCGCCCCACGTGGGACCGACGCCGATCGCGATCCTGGCGCGCCTGGTGACGACGCCGGCGCCGCGCCTCTCCGAGGTGTTCGTCGACGCGCCGGAGCGGCTCGACGAGCTGCTGGCCACCCTGCTCGCCACGACGCCGAGCGAGCGCCCCGATTCGGCGGCGCACCTGGCGCGGGACCTGCGCGAGATCGCCGAGGAGCTCGGGAACCACTCGAGCGACCGGCTCACGCGGAGCGGCTCGCACGAGGCGGCCCCCGCGAGCCTGACCACCGGGAGCAAGACGGGCGGGACGCGACTCATCACGTCCATCGTCGCCACGCACGTGCCCAAGGGCGCACCGCGGGCGCGGCTGCTGACGCACCTCCGCGCGCGCGGGGCCGACGCGACGGAGCTCGGCGGGGACGCCATCGTCTCCCACCTCGGGGTGCGCAAGGCGCTCGGCGACGAGGCGCAGCGCGCGCTCGACCTCGGGCTCCGGATGGCGAAGCTCAACGCGTCGGTGGGGATCGCGACCGGTCGGACCCGCATCGACCGCACGCGGCCGACGGGCGAGGTGGTCGATCGCGCCGCCGCCCTCGCGCGCGACGCGACGCGGGGCCAGGTGCTGGCCGACACGACGACGACGGAGCTGACGCGCGGGCGCTTCGAGCTGCAGCTGCGCGGGGACGGGAGCGCGGTCGTCGGCACGCCGGTGCGCGGGCGGCGCGAGATCGTCGGCGGGGCCCCCTTCGTGGGGCGCGAGGCGGAGCTCGCGCAGATCGTCGCCGCGTTCGAGCGGTGCGTCGACGACCGCACGCCCATCGTGATCACGCTGACCGGCGCCCCGGGAATCGGCAAGACGCGGCTCCGCCGCGAGGCCCTCTCACGCATCGCGAGCCACGTGGGCGCGCCGCGCATCGTCCTCGCGCGCAGCGAGTCATTCGCGAAGCACCACGCGCTCGGCGTCGTTGGTGACGTGGCGCGCGGCCTCACCGGCGTCGCCAAGGGCGCGCCGCTGCAGGAGGCGCTCGACGCTACCGACGTACTCATCGCGGTGAGCGAGGTGCCCTGCTCCGAGTCGGCGCGCGAGCTACTGGCGCGCCTCATCGCCAACGAAGCGCTGCCGGAGCTCGACGACACGCGCGGCGCGCGCGATGCGCTGTGGCTGGTCTTGACCGACATGACGGTCGGCATGGCCCGCCACAACCCGCTGGTCGTGGTGCTCGAGGACGCGCAGTGGGCGGACTCCGAGAGCCTGGGCTGGGTGGACCACCTGCTCGCCCGCGCCGCGGGGCGGCCGGTGTGCGTCCTGGCCGCGGCTCGACCGACGCTCTGGCGCGATGATCCCTCGCGCTTCGAGGGGCGCGATCACGTGCGCATCGAGCTGCGGCCGCTGTCGCGCAAGCACTCGCGCGCCATCGCGGCGTCGCTGCTGGGCGAGCGCGCACAGGGCGAGCGGGGCGAGGCCCTCACCGACTCGATCGCGCAGCAGTCGGCGGGCCTGCCGCTCTTCGCGGAGGAGCTGGCGCGCATCGCGGCGGCGGGGCGGGACGCGGCGGATGCACCGACGATCGAGGCGGCGATGCAGGTGCACCTCGACGCGCTCGACGACTTCGGGCGCGACGCGGCGGCCAGGGTCGCGGTCTTCGGGCTCGTGGGGTGGGACCTCGGGCTCGAGGCGATCGGCGTGGCCAACGCGTCCGAGGCGCTGCGCGAGCTGGCGGCGGCCGAGGTGCTCGTCGAGCAGGCCCACGCGCGTTTCGCCGGAACGCGGGAGTTCGCGTTCAAGCACGCGCTCATGCGCGAGGTGGCCTACGCATCGCTCGGGGAGGACGCGCTGCGCGAGTGCCACGCGCGGGCCGGTCGTTGGCTGGCCAAGATGGGCGAGGACGACGCGATCGTCGCGCGTCACCTCGAGATGGGCGGCGAGGGCGCGCTCGGCGCGGGGTACCTCGAGAAGGCGGCGCGGCGGGCCCTGGCGGCGCACGCGCTACCGGAGGCGGTGTCGCTCGCCGAGAAGTCGCTCGCCTTCGCCGACGACAAGGTGACGCAGTTCACGCGGGCGCAGCTGCTCGACGAGGCGTGGAATCGGCTCGACGCGCGCGCCGGAGAGCGCGACACGGCGGTCCGCGCGATGGAGGAGGCCGTCACCGACAAGGCGAGCGAGGTGCGCGCGCGCGGCGCCCGCGTGCGTTACGAGGACGCCTGCGGCGGAGACGCGGACACGAGCTCGCGGCTCGACGAGGTGCGACGCGCGGCGCAGGAGGCGGGCCTCCCGGACGAGGAGGCGCGGAGCGCGGCGGCGCTGGCGGCGAGGTACGCCTACGCGGGGGAGCTCGACAAGGCGGCCGAAGTGGCCGACGCGCTGCTCACGCTCTCGCAGCGGCACAACATCGCGGGCGCGGCGGTCGACGCGTGGCAGACGCTCGCCGTGGTGCGGCAGACGCGCGGCGAGGTGGGCGCGGCCCTCGAGGCGAGGCGAAGCGCGGCGCGGGCCGCCAGCGCCGCCGGCCTCAAGGCGCGCGAAGCGATGCTGACGATCAACGTGGGCTTCGCTCTCACGACGGTCGGCGCCCGCGGCGAGGCCCGCCTGGCCATCGAGAGCGGCATCGCGCTGGCGCAGGCCATCGGATCTCCCGGCGTCGAGCGCCACGGCAAGATGATCCTGCTCTGCTGGGCCGCAACCTTCGGCAGCGACGGCTCGCTCGACGCGACGCTCGCCGAGACGCGCGGCCTGGCCGACGCGGCCCTCCTCGGGAGCTGGGTGCCGCACGACCGGGCCACGCTGGGCGTCCTCTTCTACCGCGGGATGGAGCGCCTCCGGGCCCACGATGGCGAGCACGACGCGCGCACGCTGCTCAAGATCGCCGCGCAGGGGTACCGGCAGACGAAGATGCTCGACGTGCTCCCGGTGGCCCTCGGGCTCTGGGCCGAGGCCGAGCGGCGCTGCAACCACGGCGAGCAGGCGCGGGTGCTCGCGAACGAGGCGGCGGCGCTCTTCGACGAAGGCTCGCCGAGCCTCCTCAACGAGGCGCCGGTGTTTCTGGCCCTCCACGACGCGTGCGTCGACGTGGGCCAGCTCGAGGAGGCCCGGAGCGCGATCGCCCGGGGCATCCCGCGCCTCGTGACGCGCGTGAAGGGCCTGGCGGGCACGCCCTATCCGCGCGCCTTCCTCACGCAGCTCGCGCCGAACGCGGGCTTGCTGGCGGCCGCGGAGGCTTACGGCCTGGTCCCGGACGACGTGACCGCGGCCCTCGCGGCGGACGCCGAGGCCGCCTCCTCGAAGCCGGTCATGACGCCGACCCTGGTCAGCTGAGGGTGCGCGGCGACGGCCGGTCGAGGCGCTTCTCGATGCGATCGAGGCGCGCGAGGAGCTCCGCCTGCAGGTCGGCTACGTTGCGGTGAAGCTCGGCGACCTCGAGCTCCGCCTTCAGGTTGACCTGGTACTCGACGTCGTTGCGCAGCCGCTCGCGCGCGGCCTGGCGGTTCTGCGAGAGGAGCACGAAGACCGAGAGGATGATCGCCTCGAGCGACACCGCCATGGTCAAGAGGCCGAAGGGGTAAGGATCCCACCCGCCCCACCTCGTCTGCGAGACCGGCGCCACGTTGTCGATGATCCACAGAAAGAAGAGCACGCAGTGGGTGAGGAGGAACGGGATGCTGCCCGACGCCTCGCTGATCCAGTCGGCGACCTTCATGACGCGCGTCCGCTTGTCCTCCTCGGCTTCGTTCACGTCGCGCGACGCGGTGTGACGGAGGAGGCGCGCGGTTTCGCGGAGGCGGCGGCCGGTCGCGGCGAGGAGGTCCATCGCGGCCGCGGGGGAGCGCCGCAGGAAGTCGTCGAGGTCGTTCCGGTCGACCATGATGGCCTCGACGTTGGTCTTCGCTACCGCCGATGCCGTCCGGGGGCCGCCGTCGAGGAGCGAGATTTCCCCGAAGAAGTCGCCCGCGCGCGCCGTCTCCAGGACGATGCGCTGCCCGGTGTCGTTCTTGAAGAAGATCTCGACCTCGCCGGCGCGGACGACGTACATCGAGTCCCCCGGCTCCCCGCCGCGGAAGATGGTCGTCCCCTCGTCGAAGTGCACGTGCTCGGTCCGCTCGGCCAGCGACGACCGCTCCTGCTCGTCGAGCAGCGCAAAGAGCGGCGTTTCCGCGAGGAGCTCGGCGAGCGTCGCCATGGCGTCGCGCCGGAGCCTATCCCATTGCCACGCGGCTGTGCTGGGTAGCACAGCCACACAGCCTCGCTCTCGACTCGGCTAGTCTGCCGCCCCATGCGCGCGTCGCTCCTCCTCCTGCCGCTCCCGTTTGCCTCGCTCCTCGCGACCGACACCGCGGCGACCCTGCAGCGCGAGGAGCTGTCCAGCTCGCACGCCTACGCCATCGTGCGCTCCCTCTGCGACGAGGTCGGCCCCCGCCCCGCGGGCTCGCGCGCCGATCGCGCTGCCGTCGCCTGGGCCGCGCGCACCATGCAGTCGCTGGGCCTCTCGGGCGTGCACACGGAGGCGGTGCGCGTCTCGCACTGGGAGCGCGGCGAAGAGCGCGCGGCGATCGTGGCGCCAGTCGCGCAGCCGCTCGTCGTGACGGCGCTTGGCGGGAGTGTCGCCACGCCAGCGGCGGGCATCGAGGCGGACGTCGTCGAGGCGGCCGCGGTGCGGGACCTCGAGAAGCTCCCGCCCGAGGCGGTGCGGGGCAAGATCGTGTTTCTCGATCCGATCATGCGGCGCACGCGCGACGGCGCGGGCTACGGGGAGGCGGTCCGCAGCCGCTTCTCCGGCGCGCGCGAGGCGGCGAAGCTCGGGGCCGTCGCAATGCTCCTGCGCTCCGTCGGGACGGACCACGACCGCCTCCCGCACACCGGCGCCAAGTCGAAGGACGACCACGAGATCCCCGCCGCCGCGGTGTCGGTGCCGGACGCCGAGATGCTCCACCGGGTGCTCGTCGAGAAGAAGACGGCGCGCGTGCGCCTCGTGCTCGGGGCGCACAAGCTGCCCGACGCGGAGAGCGCGAACGTGGTGGGCGAGGTGACGGGACGCGAGCGGCCGAACGAGATCGTGCTCCTCGGCGCCCACCTCGACTCGTGGGACCTCGGCACCGGCGCGGTCGACGACGGGGCCGGGGTGGCCATCGTGCTCGAGGCGGCGCGGCTCCTCGCGGCGCTCCCGCAGAAGCCGCGGCGCACGGTGCGAGTCGTCCTCTTCGCCAACGAGGAGCACGGGCTCGAGGGCGCGAAGGAGTACGCGCGTGTGCACGCCGCCGAGGCCGTGGCCCACGTGGTCGCGACGGAGGCCGACCTCGGCGCCGACGGCGTCTACGCGGTGAGCTGGCTCGGGGATCCCGCGGCGCGCGAACGCTTCGCCGACCTGGCCCGCCTGCTCGCCCCGCTGGGCGTGGAGAAGCGCGACGACGACGCGAGGGCGGGTGCCGACGTGGGGCCGCTCCAGGCGCTGGGGGTGCCCATCCTCGAGCTGAGGCAGGACGCGACCCGCTACTTCGACCTTCACCACTCCGCGAACGACACGGTCGACAAGATCGACCCCGGGATCCTCGCCCAGGCGGCGGCGTCCTTCGCGACGGCGGCCTGGGCCGCGGCCGAGATGGACGGCGACTTCGGGCGCGTCCCGGAAGCGCGGCGCAAGGAGCGATTCTGACTTCTGGTAAGCTCGCCCGGCGATGAGAACGACGACCTGGATGGCGGCGTGCCTGCTCGCCTCGACCGCGCTCGCCTGCGACGAGCACAAGTACGACGGCATCCTCGAGGCCTCGGCCTCGGCCACCGCGCCGGTGCCCACGCCGGCCGCCGTGCCTTCGGCGGCGCCGAGCGCCACGGCGCCGGCGTTCGTGAAGAAGAACGCCGCGGACTGCAAGCCGCACCCGACCGCCATCGATTTCGGCGGCGACGCGGCGCTCGAGGCCGACGTGCGAAAGAAGGTCGGCAAGGACACTGGTCCCATCACGCCGGCCGACCTCGCGCAGGTCCGGTCCGTCAACGTCTCGACCGGCAAGGTGCACCAGATCGACCCGTGCATCTTCCCGATGCTCACCGGCGTGAAGGACATCTTCCTCGGGCCGGGCGAGTACGACGATCTCACCCCGCTCCAGAAGCTGACGACGCTAGTTTCGCTGCGCCTGTCGTTCAGCCAGGTGAAGGATCTGCGCGCAATCGAGGGCCTGAAGTCGCTCGACCGCCTCGACATCTCGCACACCCAGGTGGGCGACGCTCAGCTCAAGTCGGTCGCCTCCCTCGTGAACCTCACCGAGCTGATGCTCGACGAGGACACCGTCTCGGACCTCACGCCGATCGCGAGCCTGAAGAAGCTCGAGAAGCTGAGCCTCAAGAAGAGCGGCGTGAAGAGCCTCGCCCCGCTCGCGCAGATGACGACGCTGAAGTTCCTGTGGATCGCCGAGACGCCAGTCACCGACATCACGCCGGTCCAGCCTCTCGTCGCCCACGGGATGAAGCTGATCCAGAACTGAGCGCCGAGGATGGCGTCGTCCAAGCGCGGCGCCCGCGCCGAGCCGCTCGAGCTCAACGCGACCGCGGCCTCGATCCTGGGCTTCCTCTACAAGGAGCCGCAGACCGGCTGGGAGCTGGCGGAGCGGATCGAGGACATCATCGGCGACTTCTGGAACGTGACGCGCAGCCAGATCTACCGCGAGCTGAAGGACCTGGCGGCGCAAGGCCTGGTGGCCTCGCTCAAGACCGGGCCACGGGACCGGCAGCCGTACCGCATCACGGAGCCGGGTCGGCGCGCCTTCAAGCAGTGGATCGCTCAGCGCCCCGGGCGGCCGAACATGCGGCTGCCGCTCGTCCTGCAGGTCTTCTTCGGGGACGCCGTCGAGCCCGAGACGCTCGCACGGTCGCTGGCCGAGCTCCGCGCGTACCACGAGGAGCGCCTCGCCGTGTACCGCCGGTTCGAGACCGAGGTCCCCAGGGACTCGTCGCAGTTCGACGCGCTCCGCCTCGGGTTGATGTTCCAGAAGACGATGATCTCGTGGATCGATTCGCTGCAGAAGCGGCCGGCGCGCCGAGGGTGACGCTCAAATCGACAGTCCACATTGGACAGTCCACATTGGAGTGTTAGGTTGAGGCGCATGAACGACGCCCCCTCCCTCGTCCACCCGCGTCCCGTCCCCGTCCCTCCGCGCGCGAAGCCCCGCCACGACCCGCCGTGGCTCGGCGGGCTGCAGAGCGTCTCGCGCGAGCACGCCTTCGAGCCGCTCCGCGTCGAGGGGGCTCTCCCGAGCGCGCTGCGGGGTACCCTCTATCGCAACGGGCCCGGCCGGTTCGCGGTCGGCGACCAGCGCATCCCGCACTGGTTCGACGGCGACGGGGCGATCGCCGCGGTCCGCTTCGAGGGCGGGGCCGCGAGCGGGGCGATGCGCCTCGTGCGGACCACCGGGCTCGAACGCGAAGAGCGGGCCGGCAAGCGACTCTTCGGCGGGTACGGGACGCCGCTCGTGCGCCCCATCCGCGAGCTCTTTCTCGACGACG
>JBEKGQ010000163.1:0-11058 GCA_050012715.1 Polyangiaceae bacterium | reverse complement strand
TCGAGCTGGCTCCGGCGGATCTCGCCGACGTGCGGCGAAGCACGCAGGAGGCGCTCGCCCGCCAGTCGCTCGCCGGGCTCGGCGCCCACGCGATCCTCGCCGTGGTGCTGCTCGGGACGCTCTCGGCGGCGCACGCGCACCCGGTCGCGACGATCGCCGGGGGCGTCTGGATGGGCGTCGTGTGCGTGTACCGCCTGCTCGTCGCGCGGTCCTTCGCCCGCGCGTACGCGTCGCGGCCGCTCCTCTGGACGCGCCTCTTTCGCGCCGGGCTCGTGCTCTCGTCGACGACGTGGGGGGTCGGCGGGGCGCTGCTCCTCGTCGCCGGCAGCTTCGACCGCGAGTCGTCGCTCGTCCTCATGACCCTCGCCGGCATCAGCGCGGGCGCCATCGTGTCGCTGTCCGGCGATCGCGCGCTCCTGCGCCTCCACGTCGTGCTCCTCCTCGCGCCGTCGTTCGTCGCGGGTCTGCTGCTCCTCCCCGGGGGCGTGCGTCTCGTCACGAGCTTCGCCGTCATCGTCGCGTCGTTCGCGGCGTTCCTCTGGGTCCAGGGCGCCCACACCCACGACGCGGCCTTCGGCGGGCTCGTCGACGCGAAGCTCCTCGAGCGGCACGCCGCGGAGCTCGATCGCGCGCGTCTCGCCAGCATGGACGCGAACCGCGCCAAGTCCGAGTTCCTCGCGAACATGAGCCACGAGATCCGGACCCCGATGACCGCGGTCGTCGGCTTCGCCGACCTCCTGCTCGACCCGTCGCTCGGCCCGAGCGATCGCGTCAACTACGTGCAGACCATCCGGCGCAATGGCGAGCACCTCCTGTCGCTGGTCGACGACATTCTCGACCTATCGAAGATCGAGGCCGGCAAGATGACCGTCGAGCGCATCCCGATGTCGCCCACCCAGATCGTGCTCGAGGTCGAGTCGCTCATGCGCGTCCGCGCGCTCGAGAAGGGACTGTCGTTCTCGGTGAAGTTCGACGGCCCGATCCCGGAGACGGTCCACGGCGATCCGACGCGTGTCCGGCAGATCCTCATGAACTTCGTCGGCAACGCGATCAAGTTCACCACCAAGGGCGGCATCCGCCTGCTCTGCCGCTGCGACGGGGCCACGTCGAAGGACGCCGCGATGGTCTTCGAGGTCACGGACACCGGCATCGGCATGACGGAGGAGGAGCTCGGCCGCGTCTTCGCGACGTTCGCCCAGGCCGACGCGTCGACGACGCGCCGGTTCGGCGGCTCGGGGCTCGGGCTCGTCATCAGCAAGCGCCTGGCGGGGCTGATGGGCGGTGACATCACGGTGGAGAGCACGCCCGGTCGCGGCAGCACGTTCCGCGTCCAGGTCCCCGCGGGGTCGCTCGCGGGGGTCCGCATGATCACCGAGCACGCGGAGGCCCCCGCCGACCCGTCGATCGCGCGGGTGCCGAGCCTGCCGCCCGAGTGCCGCGTCCTGCTCGCGGAGGACGGGCGCGACAACCAGGTGCTCGTCACGGCATTCCTCGTGAAGGCGGGGGCGACGGTGAAGGTCGTCGAGAACGGCCACCTGGCGGTCGAGGAGGCGAAGGCCGCGGTCGACGCCGGAAGCCCGTACGATGTCGTGCTCATGGACATGCAGATGCCGGTCATGGATGGCTACAGCGCGACCTCGAAGCTGCGCCTGCTCGGCTACGACCGCCCGATCGTGGCCCTCACCGCTCACGCCATGGCGGGCGACCGGGAGCGCTGCGAGAGCGCGGGCTGCGACGACTACCTGACGAAGCCCGTCGACCGCGCGAAGCTCACCGCGACCGTCGCCCGCTTCATCGGGCGGACGGTCGCCGCGGGCGAGGTCGTCCGGAGCACGTTCGCGGACGACGACGACATGAGGGAGATCGTCGATCTCTTCGTGCAGGAGCTGCCGGAGCGCTCGTCGGCCATCGTCCGCGCGTCGAAGGACGGCGACGTGGGGACGTTGAAGCGCCTGGCCCATCAGCTCGCGGGGGCCGCCGGCGGCTACGGCTTCCCGGGCATCACCACCGCGGCGCGCGCGGTGGAGGAGGCGCTCGCCGAGGGCCTCCACGGCCCCGCGTACGAGTCACGCATCGAGGCGCTGGCGAGCATGTGCCGCCGCGCACGGAGCACGTGAGGCCAGCCATGACCCAGACCGTCCTCGTCATCGACGACTCGCCCGACATCCACCGGCTGCTCGACGTGCGCCTGCGGCCCGAGGGCGTTGCGTTGCACCACGCGCTCGGCGCGGAGGAGGGGCTCGCGCTGGCGCGGGAGCTCCGGCCGGACCTCGTCCTGCTCGACGTCGATCTGCCCCTCATCACCGGCTTCGAGGTCTGCCGCCTCCTCAAGGAGGACCCGAAGACGGCCGACATCCCGCTCATCTTCCTGACCGGCGCGACCGAGGTCTACACGAAGGTCCAGGGCTTCGACCTCGGCGCCATCGACTACGTGACGAAGCCCTTCGACCCGGCCGAGCTCCGCGCCCGCGTGCGCGCGGCCCTCCGCATGAAGCGGTTCCACGATCTGCTCCTCGCGCGGTCGCACGTCGACGGCCTCACCGGCGTCTGGAACCGCTCGTACTTCAACCAGCGCTTCGGCGAGGAGATCTCCGCCGCGAAGCGCTACGACCGCGTTGTCTCGCTCGTGATGCTCGACATCGACTCGTTCAAGAGCATCAATGACCGGTTCGGCCACCCGTTCGGCGATCAGGTGCTCCAGGGCGTGGGTGACGTCCTGCACGCGAGCCTCCGGACGACCGACGCGCCGTGCCGTTACGGGGGAGAGGAGTTCGCGCTCATCCTGACCGAGACCGCCCACGAGGGCGCCCTCGTCTCGGCGGAGCGCGTCCGGCAGAGGATCAGCGAGTGCCCGTTCAAGCCCGACGAGCGGCACGTCCAGGTCACGGCGAGCTTCGGCGTGGCGTGCTCGACGATGTTCGCGCGGGAGGCGCTCACGCTGTCGCGCATGGTCACCGCGGCCGACGACGCGCTCTACCGGGCGAAGCACGAAGGGCGCAACCGCGTGTGCTCGGCGGAAGCTCCTTAGGCTCATCCGCCGCAGGGGCCGCGCCGCCCGGCCGCTCAGAGGACCCCGAGCTCGATCGCCCTCAGGACCGCGCGCGTGCGGTCCCGCACCCCCAGCTTCGAGAAGATGCTGGACGCCTGGTTCTTCACCGTTGCCTCCGCGGTGCCGAGCGCGCCGGCGATCTCGCGGTTGCTGGCCCCGCTGGCGATGAGGCGCAGCACGTCGAGCTCGCGCGGGGTCAGCGCGGCCGGCACCGGTGAGGCAGGGACGGGTGCGTCGAGACGCGCGAGGCCGCGGACGACGCGCTCGGTGACGGCGGGGTTGATGAGGGTGCCGCCCGCGGCGACGGTGCGGATGGCGTCGGTGAGCTCCTCGAGCGACACGTCCTTGAGCATGAACCCGCGGGCGCCGAGGCGGATGCCGCGGAAGGCGACGGCGTCGTCGTCGAACGTCGTGAGCAGGATGCACGGCGGCCGACCGCCGGGGCGCTTGCCGAGCGCCTCGAGGACGTCGAGGCCGGTTGCCCTCGGCATGCGCACGTCGAGGAGCGCGACGTCCACCGCGGTGGACGACAGGAGCGCGATGGCCTCCTCGCCGTCGTTCGCCTCGACCGCGACCCGGATGTCCGGTGTCAGCTCGAGCAGGCTCCGGATGCCCTTTCGCACCAGCGTCTGGTCGTCGGCGAGCGCGACGCGGATCACGTGGCACCGTCGCGCGACGGGAGCATCGCGTGCAGCCGCACGCCGTGACCGGGGCGCGAGTCGACCTCCATGCGGCCGCCGATGCTCTCGATGCGCTCGCGCAGGCCGGTGAGGCCGTGCCCCGCGGTCAGCGAGGCGGCGCCGCGACCGTCGTCCTGCGCCGTGACGGCGACGGTTCCGTGGTCTTCGCGGATGACGAGGGTGAGGTTGTCGGCGTCCGCGTGCCGGATGGCGTTGGTGAGCGCCTCCTGGACGTAGCGAAAGATGGTGTGCGCGAGCGCGGGCCCGACCCGCAGGGACTCGGACACGTCGAGGTGCACGCGCGGGCGCGGGATGCCGGCGACGAGCGTGCGGAGCGCGCGGGGCAAGTCGATGGGCCGATCTTCGCGCATCGCTCCGACCACCGTCCGAAGCTCGCCGAGGAGCTCCTTCGCCAGCGCCCGCGCTTCGTTCACCGGCTCCGCCGCTCGCCCTTCGGCGACGTTGCGGGCGAGCTCGAGCTGGAGGCACAGCGCGGTCAGGTGGTGGCCGAGGGCGTCGTGCAGCTCCCGCGCGATGCGCAGGCGCTCGGCGGTGCGGGTGCTGTCGGCGAAGAGCTCTTGCGTGGCGAGGAGCTCGGCGTGAATGCGCGCCAGCTCCTTCCGCGCCGCCGCTTCCCGCGCGGTCAAGCGCCCGGCCCCGAACGCGAAGAGCTGGAAGGCGGCGTAGGCGCCGGTCGACACCAGCGCCATGCGCGGGCGGTGCCACGTGGCGAGGTCGAGGGCCAGCATGGTGGCGCTCTGGGCGCCGAGCCACGCGCCGGCGGCGCGGCCGTGTACGACGAACGGGAGCTGGCCCGCGACGATGCACAGGAGCGCGCCTTCGAAGCCGTGATCGGCGAGCCCCGCGAGGACGAGCGCCGACACGGACTGCGCCGCCAGGGCCTCGACGCGCCCTCGCGCGCCGAGCCTGTTCCCCGTCGCCAGGACGAACGCGATGGCGAACGTCGCGTACGCGGCGCAGTAGGCGATGGCCCGCCCGTCCCACGCGGCACGCGCGGGCCACGAGATCACCGCCCCGGCGCCGACGACCGCCCAGATGAGGCCCCCCGCCCCGACCAGCAGCCTGCCCGGGGCCGACTCCTCCATGCCGGGGACAGTCTACGGGCCAACCCAAGGGGTCGCCATGGGCCGGAAGTCCCATGCTCAATCGTCCTCGGCCCGGGACCCCTGGCCCATGCGGGCCAGGCCCGGCGAGATGATGCTGGGCCCATGATCCTCGCGTTCAAGATCGCGCTGTGGGTGCACATCCTGGCCGGCGTCGTCGCGCTGCTCGTCTTCTGGGTTCCGATGATCACGAAGAAGGGAGGGCGCCTCCACCGGCGCGCGGGCTGGGTGTACGTCGTGGCCGCGGCGACCATCGCCCTCACGGGCCTCGTGAATTGCGCGCGCATGTTGACCGACGATCGACCGGGCAACGATCGCGCGGCCGTGTTTCTCGCGTACGTCGGCGTCTTTGCGGCGGCGAGCGCCCAGATGGGCGTGCGTGCGCTCCGCACGAAGAAGCGCGTGGCGGCCTCGCGCCACCCGGTCGACCTCGCTCCGCCGCTGCTCCTCGTCGCCGGTGGTCTCGCGCTGGCGGCGTTCGGCCTCGGCGCGGGGAAGACGCTCTTCGTACTCTTCGCGGCGCTCGGGATCACCGTCGGTGTGACGCAGCTCCGCTTCTGGTTGCGCGCGCCGGCGACGCCACGGGCGTGGTTCTTCGCGCACATGGGGGGGATGGGAACCTCGTGCATCACGACCCTCACCGCGTTCGTCGTGGTGAACGCGCGCCGCATGGGGCTCGGCACCTTCGACCTCGTCGTGTGGGTCGCGCCCGTTCTCGTCGGCGCCGTGGGTCTCACGATCTGGCGCCGCTACTACGAGCGACGGTCGGCGGAGGTCGCCTAGTCCCCCGCGCTCTCGCCGAGCAGGACTGCGATGCGCCGCCGGTGCGCCGACGTCGGGAAGTCACGTGCGAACGCGTCGGCGCGCGCCTTTGCGTCAGGACGGCGTCCGAGGCGGACGAGCGCCTCGATGGCCAGCACCTCGCGCTCCTGCGCAAAGACGCCGCCCGGGAAGCGCGCGCGGTGCTCATCGAGGGCGCGCATGGCGCTCGCCGGATCGCGGCTCACGCGCGAGCGGGCGCGATCGAGCAGGGCCAGCTCCGACTCGCCCGGCGAAGGAGCCGCGACCGGAGGTGGGTTGTCCGCGCCCACTCCGGCCGGAACCGCGGTGGGGACGGTCGCCGCCGCCGTCGCGGCCGGCGGCGCCGTGCCGGTCGCCGTCGCGGTTGGCGGCGCCCGGCCGACGCTCGCGGGAGGCGCGGCTCGCGGGTACAGGATCGCGACCGGCGCGGCCGATGCCGCGGGAGGCGCCGTCTCCTCGGGCGCCACGTCGGGCGTCGGTTCCGCGACCGCCACCGTCGTTCCGGTAGCAGCCGCGCTGCTGGTCGCGCTCACCACCGCCGTCATCGCGCGACGCTCCTTGCTCGTCCCGCGCAGCACGGAGTACCCCACGCCCCCGCCGACGCCCGCGATCGCGAGGATCGCCGCCAGCTTCAGCACGGCCGCCTTCGTCACGAGGTGACCCGCACCCGCGCCCGCGCCGGCGCCGGCGCCGACGCCTGCGCCCGCTCCCGCGACGAACGCTCCCAGTCGCGTCATCTCCTCGTCCGTGGGTCCGAGCGAATCACGCGCCCGCGAGAGCAGCGCGCGCACGTCGTCCGTCGCCTCGGAGCGCGGATCCAGCCAGCGGACCGGTTCTTCGATCGGTTTCACGATGCTCCTTCCCGGGCGCGAAGCCGCGCGATCGAAGCCTGCACGAGCGTCCGCGCCGACTGCAGGCGCGAGTACGCGGTCTGGAGCGGGCAGCCCACGGCGGCCGCGACCTGGGCGAGCGACATCTCTTCCAGCTCGAAGAGCACGAACACATCGCGCTTCTTCTCGTCGAGCTCGGCGAGGATGGCCTCGAGCTGCGCCCACGCCTCGCGTCGCCGGATCGTCTCGGCCTGCTCGGCGGGAGCGCTCTCCTCGGGCGCCACCGCGACCGGCTGCTCGCGGCGGTACCAGGCCTTGCGCCGGTGCTCGGACGCCTTGCGCACGCAGATGCCGTAGAGCCACGCGCGCATGCCGGCGCGGGCGTCGTAGTCCGCGAGCCGCCGGTGCACGACGAGGAACGCCTCCTGCGCGACGTCCTCCACGTCCGCCGCGCCGACGCCGAGCCGCCGGAGCGTGCGCCACACGAACGCGCCGTGCTCGGCGACGATGGCCTGCACGTCCGGCGCGGGGGCTTCCTCCACACCGGCGGCACCTGCGGCGCCAGCGATACGAGGCTCGCGCGCCGGGGACACGTCCATCCACTACCATTGGCGCGCTGGCGCGCGCTTTCTGATCGAATCGACCGTGCCCGGTGACTCGCCGGCTCACTCGAGCACGAGCCCGACGGCCACGCCCGCTTCGCCGCCCACCGCGGAGGGGTGGAACACGGTGATCGCCGTGCCCGCGGTCGATGTCGCGTCCCACGCCGGGCGAGCGAAGGGGAGGTCCGCGCCGGCTTCGGCCCCGACGAGGAAGAGGCGCGAGACGTGCCAGTCGAGGCGCGCTCGCGCGGTGGCCAGGACGACGAAATTGTTGCTCTCCTGGGCGTTCGTGACCCCGGTCTTCGGCGTCGCGGTGAGCACGCCGCCGAGGGCCCCGGCGCAACCGACGAGCGACACGTCCGCGAAGCGAGCGAGCCTCGGGCAGAGGGCGACGCCCCCGTAGGCCCAGGTGAACTGGACCGTGGCGCCGGGCGCCCCCGGGACCGCCGTATCCTGAGGCAGAAAGAGGCTCCCGAGCAGCTCGACGCCGACCGCGGGAGGCCCGAGACGAAGCCCCACCGTCGCGCCCCACGCCACCGATGGCAGCTCCCCGACGGCCGCGGTCACACCGAGGCGCGGCGCGATCTGCCACGACGCGGACGACGCGGGCGTTGCCGGGGGCGGCGCGGTCGTCGCGCCACGCGAGCCACCCGGTGGGTTGAGCGGCGCCTGCGGGCGGGCCGCCGCGTCCGGATCGATCATGACGGCAATGACGAAGGCGAGCGAGTCGTCCATCGCGTGGCAGTCCGCGGCGGGGGACTCCAGCTCGCGCGTGCCGAGGACGGTCCCGTGGTCGCCCGAGATGCGCAGCGTCGCCTTCCAGCCCGCGCCCGAGGAAGCGCGGTCCACGTGGCCCTCGACCGCCACGTCCGCGGCGGAGGCGGAGACGAACACGCGCCGCCCGAGGACCGTCTCGACGGCCTCGGCGAGCTCTTTGCCACCGATGCACGAGTCGGCCCCGTCGGAGCGGATCCAGGCCAGGGAGCTCGTGCGCGCCGCGGCGGGTGCGGCCCTCGCCGCCCTTGCCGGCCCCAGCACGGCCGCCCCCGCGAGCGCGAGCCAGGAGATGGGCGAGCACACGCGCATCGTGAGAAGCCGCGGTATACACCCGGGAGCGGGGGGAGGTCCCGCGGCCGGTGGGCGTAGAATCGTCCGCGCGGCACAAGAATGGTCCAGAAAAGGCCCGCCCGAGCCGCCAAGAAGGGGACATGACGCACGCATCCCGGTCCACTTCGCGCTTCCTTCTCGCGGGCCTTCTCGCCGTCCTGCTCCCGTCGGCCGGGTGCGGCGGCGCCACCTACGAGCTCGGAAACGTCGGCGACGGCGGGAAGAAGAGCGGAGCCAGCGAGTTCTGCTTCTCGGACGGCGACGGCGGTTGCGAGGGTGGCGGTGGCTTCTCGGTCAGCGGTGGGGACGACGGGCCCAGCGGCTTCTCCTTCGCCGAGGCCGGTCCGAACATGTCGTCACCCGACGCGGGCGGGTCGTCGAACAGCAGCGCGTCCTCCAGCGGCGGCTCGAACGGCGTCTGCGCGGTGTCCTCCATCGGGTGCCCGGCCGGCACGACGGGGTACGCCTGCGATGGCGCCTCCCCCGCCGAGGGCTCGGAGGGGACCATCTCGTGCAGCGACGGGGCCTACACGAGCTCCGGCACCGACTACTGCTGCTTCCCGTGGCCGGCCGGCAGCAAGTGCACGACGTACCCGGGCTTTCCCTGCGACGACAACTCGTTCGGCTACCAGTGCTCGCCCGGAGCCTCGCCGTCTCAGGTCGTCAGCCAGCTCTCGTGCGGATCGCCCTTCCCCGACTCGAACGGCCAGAACGACTTCTGCTGCGTCTATCAGTAGACGGGCGGCCGGCTACGAAGCCATCGCCGCCGGGCGCCGGACGACGCCGACGCCCGCGATGATGTCCGCTGCTTTTTCGCCGATCATGATCGACGGCGCGTTGGTGTTGCCGCCGACGATGCTCGGCATGATCGACGCGTCCGCGACGCGCAGCCCCTCGATGCCGCGGACCCGCAGCTCCGGGTCGACCACGGAGGCGGCGTCGACGCCCATCTTGCAGGTGCCGACGGGGTGGTAGATCGTCTTCGCGTAGAGACGGATGGCGGCGCGGATCTCGGCCTCCGTCTTCACGCCCGGCCCGGGCGTGGCCTCGCCGCGCAGGTAGGGCGCGAGCGGCTTCGACGCCGCGATGTCGCGCGCCATCTCGAAGGCACGGACGAGGAGCTTCATGTCGTCGTCGTTCTCGAGGTAGTGCGGATCGATGTCCGGTGACTCGAACGGATCGGTCGACCGGAGGCAGATCGTGCCGCGGCTCTTCGGGTAGATGAGCCCGGGCAGGATCGTGAACGAGTGCTCCTTGCTGATGACCGGATCCTCCGGCCCGTCGTCGTTCGGCTCGGGGTAGGCCCACGGGATCGACAGGAGCTGGATGTCCGGCACCGGCATCGACGGCGCGCTCTTCACGAAGGCGCCGCCCTCGAGGAACGTCTTGCCGAACCAGCCGCGCCCGAAGAGATACTCGTCGATCATCCCCTTGAAGAAATGGAGCGGTGTGCTCGTGTGCCCCGTGTCCTTCGTCGCCTTGAAACGCAGGGGCGCCATGAGGTGGTCGTGGAGGTTCTTGCCGACGCCGGGGACGTCGCACACCGGCGCGATGCCGAGGGCGCGCAGCTCGTCGGCCGGGCCGATGCCGGAGAGCATGAGGATCTGCGGGGACCCGATGACGCCGGCGCTGAGGATCACCTCGCGCTCGACCTTCGCCTCGACCGGCTCGGCGCCCCGCACCGTGTAGCGCACGCCGCGCACGCGTCCGCGCTCGACGACGAGGCTCGCCACGGTCGCTTCGGACACGAGGGTCACGTTCGGGCGCGCCAGGGCGGGGTGAAGGAAGGCGATCGCCGTGCTGGACCGCTGCCGGTCACGGCACGTCATCTGGTAGGTGCTCGCGCCTTCCTGCGTGCGCCCGTTGAAGTCCTCGATGCGCGGGACGCCGCACGTCTCGCTGATCGCGTCGGCGAACGCCTCGGACACGGGGCTCATGCCCTGCTGGCGCGTCACCTGGAGCGGCCCGCTCCCGCCGTGGAACTCGGACTCGCCGTCCTCGTGGCACTCGCTCTTCTTGAAGTACGGCAGGACCTCGTCGTAGCTCCAGCCGTCGCAGCCAGCCGCCGCCCAGTCGTCGTAGTTCTTCCGGTTGCCGCGGATGTAGAGCATCCCGTTGACGGTGCTGCAGCCGCCGAGGATCTTCCCTCGCGTCCACGGCATCTGCCGGTTGTCCATGTGCGGCTGCGGCGTCGTCCGGTAGCCCCAGTCGGCCTTCTTCTTCAGACGCGGCACCTGGTAGACGAGCGCCAGCATTCCCGGCTTGCGGAAGAGCGGCGAGTCGTCGCTCCCCCCCGCCTCCAGGACGAGGACGCGCACCGACGGATCGGCGCTGAGGCGATTCGCGATGACGCACCCCGCCGAGCCGGCACCGATGATCACGTAGTCGTAGCTAGCCATGACCCCAGGAACCGGAGTAGAACACGTTCTACTTCGGAGCGCACCCTTGAATTTCGCGTTCAGTCAGGAGCAGGCAGAGCTGAAGAGAGGCGCGCGGCGCTTTCTCGCGGCGTCGTGCGGCATCGCGCAAGTGCGGTCCGCCATGGCGGGAGCGAGCGGCGTTGACCGCGCCGCGTGGGCGCAGGCGTGTGAGCTCGGGTGGCCGGGGCTGGTGATCCCGGAGGCACTCGGAGGGGCGGGGCTCGGCTGGGTGGAGCTCGTCGCGATCGCCGAGGAGACGGGGCGGTCGCTCGCGTGTCTGCCGTTCTTCTCGACGGTGTGCCTCGGCGCCAACGCCCTCGTCGCGGCGGGGGACGCGGCGCATCTGCCGCGCATCGCCTCGGGAGAGGTCACGGCGACGCTGGCGTTCGGCGAGGACGCGGCGGCCGACGTCGGCTGCATCGCGACGGTCGCGCGCGAGGACGCG